>JBLMYH010000019.1:0-4909 GCA_050258175.1 Hyphomicrobiaceae bacterium | reverse complement strand
AGTCGCCGGCCGAGGCGTAGAGGCGGGCACGCCAGGCCAGCGCATTGGGCAGCAGCGGATCCAGCGCCAGCACGCGATCGAGCTCGCGCTCGCACAGGTCGATGGCTCCCGACTGACAGTAGCGCAGGGCTGCCCAGAAGGCCGCCGTGAGATCGTTGGGGTCGATGGCCAGCGCCTTGAGAATGGCCTCGGTGCCTTCCGCGTAACGGCGCTCCGTCCAGTGAAGCAACGCCAGCACCGCGTGCGGCTCGGCCAGGTTCGGATCCAGATCCAGGGCGGACCGCACGTGACTGACGGCCTCGGTAATCAAGCCCTCATGACGCTCAGGGACCGCCACGTTGGCCCAGAGGTAGTAGAGCGTGGCAAGCCTGGAATGGGCGCGCGCGAAGCCGGGGTCCAACCGCAGCGCTTGCCGGGCCGCATCGATGCCCTCCTCGTAGCGCTCGGCTTCGCGACGGCTGAAGATGTCGGTGGCACGCAGGTACAGCGCGTAGGCTTCCGGATTGGCAGTGCCTGCCTTGACCAGGCGCTGGTCCTCGCCAGCCTGCAAGGCAACCTTCAGTTCGCGCGTGACCTCGCGGGCGATGCGCTCCTGCAGCGCGAAGATGTCGGCGTCCGTGCCGTCATAGGTTTCGGACCAGAGGTGGAAGCCATCCTCGCTGCGGATCAGCTGGGCCGTGATTCGCAGCCGCTGGCCCTGCTTGCGCACCGAGCCCTCGAGGATGTGGGCCACGCCGAGCGTCGCGCCGATGCTGCGCAGGTCCTCGTTGCGCCCCTTGAAGTGGAATGACGAGGTGCGGCCGGCCACGCGCAGGCCCGGCACGCGCGCCAGGCCGTTCAGGATCTCCTCGGCGATGCCATCACCGAAATACTCCTGGTCCCGATCCGGGCTGAGGTCGGCGAAGGCCAGCACCGCGATCGACTGCGGTTCGACCGAGGGCCCGGGCGACGTCTCCCCGCTGGCTCGTGGCGGGGATGCTGCCGGCGCCGACGGCGTGCGCAAGCGCTCGTAGCCCAAGAGTCCGATCCCGAGCACCAGCAGCAAGATCACGGCGATATTCAGCCGCCGCGCGCCCTGCAGTCGCATCGCATCGGACAGGGCCGGGTCGCTATCCCGCTTGAGCCCATCCGGCGTCAGTTCATAGATCCAGGCCGACACCACGGCCGGCACGAAGCCCAGCGCGAGCAGGATCACCAGCCCGCGCAGCACGCTGTCCGGCACCTCGAACAGCGGCAGCACGGTCTCGGCCACCTGCAACACCAGCCAGGCCGAGACGATGTAGAACAGCGCCACGCGGATGACGTTGCGGCGCTTGAGTTCGGCAAGGAGGCTCATCGGCTGGCCCTCAGTCGCAGGCGAAATCATCGGCCCCAAACGGCCGGCAGATGGGTGGAAAGCGATGCTCGCGCCAGTACGCCAGCACTCCCGCCTCGCGGATGATCCGCTTGAAGGCATCGGTTTGGCGGAAGCGTTTGAACGAGGTTCCCCAGAGCCCTGGCTGCAGCCTGTTGATCTCCTCGCGCCCCAAGGGCACCAGCAGCGTGTCGATGATCGTTCCACCCCCATCCGTTACGGTGGCTGGCAGGTAGCGGAGAGCATCGGCCAGAAGCGCGGAATGATCACCGCCTGGATTGCGATGGGCGGCGTAGAGCTCCGCCAGGCGTGGAAAGCCCTGCAGCACCTCAGGGTGGTTCGCGGCGGCCATGAACAGCAAGTCCGAGTCGATATGCACCCACAGCGGAATCAAGCCGAAGTTGAAGCGCGACAGTCCCGCGCCGAGATCCTGCCGGTACCGGGCCAGTGCCTCGTCGAACCGTCCCAGGGCGACCAGGTTGAAGGGGCGGTTGTTGACGCAGGGCAGATACAGCGGCTCGAGCGCGACGCACTGCTCGTAGGCGGCCAAGGCCTCTTCGACGAAGCCCAGCGAGTCGAGCGCGTTGCCCCGCCACAGGTAGGCGCTGGCATTGTTCGGATCGGCCTTGATCGCCCGTTCGAAATAGTCGAGCGCGGATGCCCAGTCCGCGAACCCGCGCAGAAACTCGCCTTCCTCTTCAAGGAGCTTGCCCAGGGTCGCGAGCGCCAGGGAGCTTTCCGGATTCAGCGCCAGCGCCCGGTTCGCGTACTCGTGCGTCCTCGCCTCGGCGGCTTCCTGCGCCTCGCTGGATTCGCCGTAGCCGATCGCCAGCGTGGGAATCGGCGCGCGCAGTTCCCAAGCCCGTGCAAATGACGGGTCCTGCTCCAGCGCCCTGGCCAGCAGCTGGTCGGCGCGATCGAGGCCCTGTCGCTGGTGATAGAGGGTGCGTGCTTCAAGGTACAGCGCGTACGCGTCGATATCGTCGGTGGCGCCGGCTGATGAGACCAGCTGGTCACCCCCCAGCTTCATCGCAACCCCGAGCGCCCGGGTGATCGCCGCCGCAATCTCGTCCTGGATCTGGAACACGTTTTCGGCCGTCAACGCACGGTCGAAGGTCTGCGACCAGAGATGGCGGTCGTTCGACGCATCGATCAGCTGTGCCGTGATGCGCAGCGAGTCGCCCGACTTGCGTACGCTGCCCTCCAGCACATGGCGAACCCTGAGCGTCGCGGCGATTTCGGGAATGCCGATCTCGCGCCCCTTGAACTGGAAGGCCGAGGTGCGCGAGGCCACGTCCAGCCCCTCGACGCGCGTGAGCGCGTTCAGGATCTCCTCGGCGATGCCGTCGGAGAAATACTCCTGGTCGCCCGCCGGCGAGAGATCGGCGAAAGGCAGCACGGCGATGGACTGCGCATCGGCCGGCACCGACGGAGTGGACTCGCGGGCCACATCGAGCTGAGCCGGTGCCAGCACGAACTTGTCGACAGCGAAGTAGCCCAGCGCCAGCAGCAACACCACGATGATCATCCGGTCCATTCGTCGCGCGGTCTGCGGGGCGATGGACTCTCCTGCCGGGACTTCGCTGTCGCGCTTCAGTCCCTCGGGCGTCAGCTCGAAGACCCACGAGAACACCAGCGCCGGCACGAAGCCGATCGCCAGCAGGATCACGACGGAACGGGCCACACCGTCCGGCGCGCCGAACATCGGCAGGATGGTGTCGGCGACCTGCGTCACCAGCCACGCACCGACGAGGTACAGCCCGGCCATGCGGATGACGTTGCGGCGGCTGAGTTCGGCGATGAAGTTCACGGACGGTCTGCGCCGGGTCATCGGGCCTCCATCTCCCGAGGCAGGCCAAGCACATCCATCAGAACCTGGTTCAGTGCACGCAGGCTGGCGTCGACCCTGGCGTTGTCGCGCGCGTGCAACGCGAAGTTGGTCTGGTTCAACTCGTAGTCGTTGCGGAACTGCGGCGAGGCCCGCATCCCGTCGAGATCGCAACGGAAGCTACCGAAGACGAATGAGTCGGTTGCAACGTCCATGCTCGATGGCGCCGTGACCCGCACGAGGTGCGGATGACGCAGCTGGAGATTCAGCTGGTTGCGGTTGATTCCGGCAAGCGAATCCTGCGCCCTGGCCCGCACCAGCAGGAAAGCGCCCAGCGCCTCCGACACGCGGGGGTTGCTGAGCACCGAAAGCTGGCCGGTCGACTGCAGCTCGACCAGCGCGGCCAGGTCATCGGTCGGATTCGAGATCACGTAGGAAGAGGCGATGCTCTGGCACTCGAGGTCGCTCAGCTCCCGCTGTTCTGTGCCGAACAGGGCCTGCGTGGTGGAAGCGAGGCCGTCCTTGACGCGATTTCGAGCCTCGACCGTCGGCGCGCGGGTCGCCATCAGGTTGAGCACCTCGGCTTGCAGCTTCTCGGTGTAGATCCGCTCCAGCCGACCTTGGCGCTGCACATCCGCCCACTGCTGCACCTCCAGGCCGATGAAAACGCCGACGACTACGATCACCAGGTCGATGCCGACCGCGAACCAGTTCTGGTCCCTGACGTGCTCGGTGATGCGGCGCAGGATCATTCCCTCGCCTCCCGGGGCTGGTTCACTGACGCGCCGCCCTGCCCGTCCGCTGGCTCGTGATTCGATGGCGAATCGACAGCCAGGGCCTGCGCCAGTGCGGCAAGCGTCTCGGCCTGGCGGGTACCCAATTCTGCTGCATAGGCGGAATAGCGCCGCAGGTTGTCGGCGAAGTCGTTCCGGAAGGCCGGGTCCTTGCGCATGGCTTCGAAGTCGCAGCCCGCACCACTCCAGTCGGACGAGAGGCCGGAGTCGATCAGGGTGGGGTAATGCCGGGCCAGCACCCTGCGGTCGATCTGTATGTCGGTCCGCAATTGGGTCATGTCCGCGTTGGCTTGGTCGAAGGACATGATGGCCGTCCGGATTGCCGGGTCGCGGATCAGCAGGATGCGACCGGTGGAGATCAGCTCCTTGATCGTCGGCGGATAGAAGATGGTCGCGGCGTAGATGTGGGAACGGCCCGCCGCAATGCAATGGCGCTCATCGATGGCGGTGCCGCCTTGACCCGAGGCCAGAAAGGCCCGCAACTCTTCGAGGCGCCCCATCCGATTGGCGAGTTCTCCGCCGCTGGACTCTGCCTGGGGCAGGATGACCGCAAGCTCTTGCCGCAGGCGATCGAGATACTCCTGCTCGCTCTGCCGATCCCGGCGCGCCTCGTTCCAGTTCGCCACCTGGATACCGATGACCACGCCGACCACAACGATGACGAAGTCGATGCCGACGGCGGTCCAATTCTGATCGCGCACGTGGTCGATGACGCGGCGCAGCAGCAAGCTCCCCTCCCGGACCGGCGTCACCGGTCGATCAATCGCGGCGGCAGTCGCCTTTCGTGTTGTTGCGGCGCCGGAGTGCGGCGATGCCGATCATCATCCGGACCTTGCCCGCAACGGAAGGTATCACACGGCATGCCGGAGGTCGGCGTCGGTGCCGATCGATGATGGCGAGGGTCGTACGCCTGCGGGTGAGCATGCCGACGTC
>JBLMYH010000018.1:0-3204 GCA_050258175.1 Hyphomicrobiaceae bacterium | reverse complement strand
GTCTGCCGGCACCGCCTGGCCAAGGAGCTGTCCGTGATGCAGAACCACCACCTGGTCGCAGCGCTCTGCCTCGTCCAGATACGCCGTGCTCCACACCACCGTCATCCCCTCTGCCGCCAGTCGCCGGACGATTTGCCACAGCTCGCGGCGCGACACCGGATCGACGCCCACGCTCGGCTCGTCCAGCAACAGGATTTCCGGCGGCCGGACCAGGGTGCAGGCGAGGCCGAGCTTCTGCTTCATGCCTCCCGACAGCCGCCCGGCCAGCCGCGTGCGGAACGGGCCGAGGCCGGTGAACTGCAACAGCTCATCGAAGCGCGCGGGTCGCTCGGAATGCGGCAGCCCGTGCAAGTCGGCATAGAGCGTGAGGTTTTCATCGACGCTCAGATCTTCGTACAAGCCGAAGCGCTGCGGCATGTAACCGAGCCGCGTTCGGATCTGTTCGGACTGCTCGACGGCGTCGAGACCCAGGACCAGGATGCGTCCGGCATCGGGAGCCAGCAGGCCGCCGATCAAGCGCAGCAGCGTCGTCTTGCCGGACCCGTCGGGTCCGACCAGGCCGGCGATGCGACCACGGCGAATGCGCACGGAGAGCGCGCGCAGCGCCGCGACGCGCTCGGCACCGGCGGGGAACGTCTTGGTCACGCCGTCGACCTCGACGGCGGCATCATTGGCGCTCTGGGACAACACGACCGTATTGCCAAGAGCGCACCCTTCGAGACCGCGCCTGGACAGACGGCGCCTCCTCCCAATGAACCTATGAGGCGTTAGCATGGGTGGCCGGAACGACGAGAAGGCCGAACTGCCGGGCGTTACGCTGCAGGCGGCGCAGGGACTGCTCGCGGTAGGTCGCTTCGTAGCGCTGCAGCCCGTCCTCCACGTAGGCGCGCCCGTGACGCAGGGTGTTGTAAAAAAGGACCGCAAGCTTGCGGGCGACGGCGATGTTGGCGACCTGGCCACCGCGGGTGGCGCGCAGGCGGCGATAGAAGCCGCCGAGAGCGAGGGGTTTGCTGCGGGCCAGGGCGCGGGCAATCACGCAGAAGATCTGCCCGGCGCGCCCCCGAAAGCGCTTTTCCCGTCGTCGCTGCTTGCCGCTGGTGCGCCGACTCGGGGCCAAGCCCAACCAGGCGGTGAAGTGCTTGACCGTGGGCCAACGACTCATGTCGGTGCCGACCTCGCTCAGCAATTGCAGGACACTGTAGTCGGTGAGCGCCGGCAAGGTGCTCAGATCGTGGCCGCCGCTGATCTGCACCAGCAGCTCGTGCAGCGCGGTAATCTGCGGCGCATGGTGGTGGATGCGCTTGAGCGGGCCGCTGGGTGGGGCGGGCGGCTCGGCTGGCGCGCCGCCGGCCCCCGCCAAGTCGCGCAAGACGGCAGCGATCTGGCGGTCGCACTCGGCGATTTGGCCCTGGTAAAACTCCCAGCCCGCCACCGCTTGGCGCAACGCGAAGACATGCTCAGCCTGCCACGTGGCGGTGAGGGCCTGGCGCATCCGGGCCCGCTTGTGGCGCAAGATCTGCTCGTCACACAGCCGCAGCAGCGCCGCCGCATCGCGCTCACCGGCGATGATGGCCCGCACCAAGCGCAACCCACTGGCGCCGGTCAGGTCGCTGAGGACCTCATGGATCTTCACCTTCATGCGATCCAGCGCCTTCTGCATGTGCTGGATGTGCATACCGCCCATCCGCACGTGGTCCTGGCGCAGCCGCTGGTAATCCCGCAACCGCCGGATCTGCTGCGGCGGCACGAAGCCCCCCCGCAGCAGCCCGCAGCTGTGCAGCTCCGCCAGCCACTGACTGTCCGCCATGTCCGACTTGCGCCCCGGCAGGCTCTTGACGTGCGCGCCATTGACCACGCACACCTCGATGCCGGCGGCCTCCAGCACTTCGTACAACGGCAGCCAGTACACCCCGGTCGCTTCCAGGGCCACACTGCGCACCCCCGCCGCGCGCAGGTGGTCGCGCAGTTGATGCAACGACGCCGTGAACGTGTCGAAAATGCGCACTGGACCGCCGACCACCGCCACGAACAATTTCTCACTCCCGACGTCAATGCCGGCCACGTGCGGATTAATGGTCTTCAACATCCCTTTCCCTCCTCGGCTGCTCGTCTGTCGCGCTGGCGCGCCTGGGGACACCTCCATGCACGAATCCTCCCAAACGGGATGCTGGTGGCCACGAGCTGCCCCGTCACCGCCAGTCTCACCACACAACTGAACTTCTGTGCCCCAGAACAATTCTCAGGGACGGGCATTTGCCGCACCAAGAAGCTTTCTGTCACGCTGCGCACCACTTGCGACCGCCGCAGCTTACCGCGCAACGTTCATTGGCCCAATAGATCGGCGCCCCGCGCCGATCCAGTTCTCAGGGTGAGCGGACCTCTCTCCTTCCGCTCAACTCGGCCGCCAGCCGTAGCGCGGCGGCCATGCTCCGCGCGTCCGCTCGACCGCTCCCGGCCACGTCGAACGCAGTCCCATGGTCCGGCGACGTGCGCACGAAGGGCAGGCCCACGGTGAAGTTCACCCCATCGGCGAAGTGCACGAACTTGAACGGAGCCAGTCCCTGGTCATGGTACATGCACACCACGGCATCATACGAGCCGCCGTGACCGGCCTGCGCGAAGACGCCGTCCGCCGCCAGCGGGCCGAGCACGCGCAGGCCTCGCCGGCGTGCCGCACGCACCGCCGGCGCAATCACGCGCCCCTCCTCATCGCCGAACAGGCCGCTCTCGCCCGCGTGCGGATTCAATCCACACACGGCCAGTCGTGGGCCCGCGATGCCGAACTGCCGGCGCAGCGATCGCGCCGTCAGCAGAATGGTTTGCAGCACGCGGTCGCGATTCAGCCGCCGTGGGACCTGGGCTATTGCGACATGAGTCGTGACCAGGACGACGCGCAGCTGTGCCCCCACCATCATCATGCATACGGGGACATTGCCGCACAGCTTGGCCAGCAATTCCGTGTGCCCGGGGAAATCATGACCGGCGGCGTTCAGATGCGCCTTGTTGATCGGCGCCGTCACCAGCGCCGAAGCTTGCCCCGCCTGCACCAGACGGACGCCCTCGAGAATGGCGCGGTAGGCCGCCTCGCCACGCGCGGCGGCATTCGCCGGGCTGCGCGCCGGGCCGGGCACGCGGTGGCGAGCCTCGAGCTCGGAGGTGATGGCCATGGGAATTACGCCGCGGCGCGCGCTCTCGCTGAAGCGC
>JBLMYH010000017.1:0-5358 GCA_050258175.1 Hyphomicrobiaceae bacterium | reverse complement strand
GCAGGCTGCGCAGGGCGCCGGGGCGACTTTCATTTTCGGGCGCGTGCGCGTGCTCGGCAAAGCCCTCCACGCCGGCGAACACCGGGTTGATCGCCGCGACCACCGCTGGCGCCAGTCGGCGCGTCATGTCGGTGCTGAAGCGGGCGGCGCCGAAATTCGCGGCCAGGAAGCCCGCCGCCGCGTCGAACACCCGCGCCTCGCCGCGGCGGAAGCGGTAGATCGCCTGCTTGGGGTCGCCCACCATGAACACGGTCATGTCGCTGTCGGCATCGCGCGCCTCTGCGAGCCAGGTCGACAGCGCCTGCCATTGCAGCGGATTGGTGTCCTGAAATTCGTCGAGCAGCAGATGGCGGTAGCGTGCGTCGAGCTTCAACGCCAGCCCGGGCGCGTGTTCCTCGCTTTGCAGGAGGCGGCAGGCCAGCCATTCGGCGTCGGTAAAGTCGATCAGGCCTTGCTGCCTCTTGGCGTCCTGATAGGCGGTGAGGAGCGCGTGGCCGAGCAGCAGGCCGTGGCGGTTGAGATTCCAGGTGCGCTGGTCGGCGAGGGCCGCAACGACGTTTTCGAGCGCGCTCTCCAGCGTGTCGAGGTCGCGCAGATAGGTGTCGAGTTCGGCCCCGAGTGCTTTTTCCAGCTCCCTGGTGGCCTGTTTCTTGCGACGCGCACCCGCCGTCATCAGGCGGGTCATCAGGCAGGCGTGAGCGCCTTCCGCGTCCAGCGTCAGACTTTGCAGAATGTCCGCGGCGCGCTCGCGCTCGGTCTTCGAGCCCTTCTCCAGCGCGTACCCCACCCGCTTTACCCGCGCCGCCATGGCATCGTCGGCCCAGAACGCCACCACCGGATCGGCGTCGAGGTCGGCGTGCAGCAATGGCCGCAGCCGTTCCAGCGCATGGCCGACGGGGTCGGCCTGGCGGTCGGTATAGGCCCACCACTCGGCCCGAGCCTGCACAAAATTCTTCAATAGCGTCTGCAGGTTGTGCTCGCCGATATCGGCCAGCAGGGCCAACAGGGCAAGACCTTCCGGCGTATCGGTCGCGGTTGCCCACTGCGCCAGCAGACGGTCGCGCACCTCGTTCAGCAACAGGCTTTCGCGTTCCAGCAAGGGCGCGCCCCATGGCAGCCCGGCATCGAGCGGCGCGCGTTTCAGCAGATCGAGGAACCAGCCGTGGAAGGTCGTCACCGTCGGTCCCGGCTGCGCGGTCAGCACCGCTTCCAGCAGGCCGCGCGCGCGTGGCAGCAGCGCGTCGATCTCGCTACCCGGCACTTCGCGTTCGCGCAGGAATTCGCGCACCGTCGTGTCGTCTTCCAGCGCCAGCAGGCGCAGCCACTGGTGCAGGCGGTCGGTCATCTCCTGCGCCGCCTTGCGGGTGAAGGTGATCGCCAGCAGCTCCGACGGCGCCGCGCCCGCCAGCAGCAGACGCAGCATGCGCGACACCAGGAGCCAGGTCTTGCCGCTGCCGGCGCAGGCTTCCACCACCGCCGAGCGAGTGGGCGCCAGCGCGACGGCGTTATCCAACGGCTTACTCACGCCACATGCCCCGGCGGCACAGGCCGCGCGCTTCGCAGAACTGGCAGACGGCATCGATCCCGCCGGCGGGCAGCGCGGCACCGGCGGCGACGGCTTCGAGCAATTCCGGCAGGCGGCGACCGATGGCGTCAACATCGGTTTCACCGTCCAGTTCGAGCGCAGCGATCGGCGCTTCGTTGATCGGCAGATATGCCGCGGCGGCGTCGCAGAGCCACGCGTAAAACGGCAGCTGCACCGCTTCGGCGGGATTCCTGAGTTTGCGTTTGAGACCGCCGGCCGCACTGGTCTTGTAGTCGAGCACATAGCGCGCGCCACCCTTGGCGTCGACGCGGTCGACACGGCCATGCAGGGTGATTTCACCGAGGCCCGCGACCTGGTGCGTCACTGCGAAATCGGTTTCGCCCGATTCGTAGCGCCAGCCTTGCGCCGCGTGTGCCAGCCAGGCGGCGATATAGGCGGGCTGAAGGGCGCTCCAGCGAGCGCGCCAGGCGGCGGCCGTGTAGGCAGGCAGCGCGGCGAATTCGGTCGCAGAGATCGCATCCAGCTCGGCTAGCGCGGCGTCGTGCTCGAGCGGAGGATCGCTGTCGTGGAAGCGCTGGAGAATATGGTGCAGGACGTTGCCGTAATCGCTCTTGTCCAGTGTTTCGTCGGCCTCGTCGAGTTCGCGGATGCCGAGGACGCTGCGCGCGAAAAACCGGTAAGGGCAGTCGAGCAGGGTCTGGTAGACCGTGGGTGAATAGCGGCGCGGCAGCTGCGCGGCGCAGACCGTTGGTGCGGGTTGTGCGCTTGCACTGGGTAGCGCGCTGGGTCGGGCGGGCGGCTCGCCGATGGCCTGAATGGGCAGGGGCGTACCCCATGCCGCCTGGTGCAGGGCCTGCAATCGCAGTACGAGGGATGAGGCCGGGTTGGGCTCGTCGTTGTTCCAGGCCTGCCAGCTGAGGAGCGCAGGGCCCTGCGTCAGCAGTTGCATGAGGTCGGCGGTGGCGGCGAGCGCCTCGTCGGCTGCGGTGGTCAGGCCAAGCTGGTTGCGGGTCGCCTGGGAAAACAGGCCGGGCACAGGGCGGGCCGGCAGATGATGGGCGTCGGCGCCAATGACGGCGACGGCGTCGAACAGGCGTCCGCGCGCGGCCGGCAGCGAGGTCAGCACGACCGGGCTGGCGACGCTGGCGTCGATGAAGCTTTCCGACTCCAGCGCCAGATTGAGCCAGCGCCGCCATTCGCCGAAGCCGTATTTTTCGCCGTCGTCGGCCAGGTCGTGGCGCAGGCTGTCGAGTGTTTCGAGCACCCGGGCGCCGGCGGCGTCGGCGCTGAGGGGGGCGATGGCATCCAGCCTGGCGAGGCTGTCGATCAGCCGGGCGAGCCAGATCGCGAGGGGCGCGCGGGTCTGGGCAAAGCCCTGGCGGGCATCGAACAGCGCAGCCAGCCAGCCAGGAAGCGCACCGAATTGCGCGCGCGCCAGCCGTTGCAGGTCGGCCATGCCCTGCGAAACCCCGTTGCGGCGCAGGGCCAGTTCGAACTGCAGCACCTGATCCTGGCGCGCGCTGAGCCTGCCCAGCACAAACGGCGATTTCAGCAGGTCCAGCAACTCGACGTGGGAAAAGTCGCTTGCCACGCACTCCAGCCAGCGGTCGACCACCGCAGCGGCGGCGGTGGTGGAGAGGGTCCAGCCGGTTTCGTCGGCCACCAGTACGTCCATGCGCTCGAGCAGTGCGCGCACCCGGCGCGCCGTTTCGCGGTCCAGCGCGATGAGCGCGATGCCCTGCCTGTTGGCATGCAGCTGGGTGGCAACCCAGGCGGCGACGGCGCGCGCTTCGCCTTCCAGATGCGGCGCCGGGCTGAGCGTAATGCGTGCCTGCAGCGGCGAAGCCGGATGCTGCCGCGCCAGCAGGGTGGCGCGCTCACGCAGCGGCGGCTCGGTCAGCTGCCAGGCCTGCCGCAGGGCGCAGGCCACGCCGTCGTCCGCGTCCGTGGCCTGCGCGAATAGCGTGAGCGGGGCCTGTTCGGCGCAGCGTGCGAGAAACCGCTGTTCGACGGCAGTCAGCGTGCCGAGCGCGTAGCCATAGATAGGCCGCGGCGCGCTGCGGATCTGGTCGAGCAGGGAGTCGAGCGCGTGTGCATAGCGCGCCTGCGGGTCGCTGCCGTCGGTATTGAGCACCTGCCACACGGCCTCGATTAGCGCGGTTTCGCGGTCGAGTGTGCCAGCGTGCAAGGCACGGATGCGCGATCCGATGGCGCCACCGAGCCGTGCGGCGGACAGTTCATCGGCCAGCTGCAGGAGTTCGTTGGCGAGCACCCACTTGTCGACAGCCCCAAGCCAGTCCTCGTGTCGCAGCGCGCTGTGCAGCCGCGCCAGGCGTCGCGCCAGCGGCTCGGCACGGGCGGACGCCGCGCTTTCGGCCCAGCTTTTCAGCGGCGTGATGCGGGGCGGGATCAGCGCGGGCAGACCGGCGAGTCGTGCCAGGGCGCGGGCAAAATCCAGCCCGGCGCGATGGTTGGGAACCAGCACCGTCAAGCCGGACAGATCGGGCAGGCGGTCGGCGTGCTGGGCGAGCAGATGGCGGGCGACGGCGCGCGGCAGTGCGGGTCCGCCCAGGTTTTCCAAGCGCTTCAGCGCTCCAGGTACTGGCGCTTGTCCTTGACGCCGGCCCATTCGTCGGCGTCGGGCAGCGGATCCTTCTTCTCGATGATGACTTTCCACACCTTGGCGAGCTCGGCGTTGAGTGCGATGTAGGCGCGCTGGTCATCCGGCACGTCGTCTTCGGCAAAGATGGCCTCGACCGGGCATTCGGCCACGCACAGCGTGCAGTCGATGCACTCTTCGGGGTCGATGACGAGGAAGTTGGGGCCTTCGTGGAAGCAGTCGACCGGACAGACATCGACACAATCGGTATATTTGCACTTCACGCAGGCGTCGGCTACAACGTATGTCATTCGTATTTACCCAGATGATTTGAGAAATGCCCGGATGCTTGCAGGCGGCAATTTTGATGTAGCATATCGGCACAAAACCGAATTTTCCAGCATTACCACCTTCCCAAACCGTCCAGGCCGGATCCGGCCACCCCTACTTCAAAATTAGGAGCTTCACCGATGAGCGAGCATGTTCATTACATATCCGACGATTCCTTCGAACAGGAAGTTCTGCAGGCCGGTGTGCCCGTGCTGGTGGATTACTGGGCGGACTGGTGCGGCCCCTGCAAGATGATCTCGCCGATCCTCGATGAAGTCGCCAAGGAATATTCCGGCAAGCTCAAGGTGTGCAAGCTCAATATCGACGAGAACCAGGCTACCCCGCCCAAGTTCGGTATTCGCGGCATCCCCACCCTGATGATTTTCAAGAACGGCAACGTCGAAGCGACCAAGGTCGGCGCCCTTTCCAAGTCGCAACTTACCGCTTTCGTCGACAGCAACATCTAACAAGTTTTAAACCGGACGGCGCATTGGCGCGCCGCCTGCCGCGGTACCGTCCGGCTTTGCCCCTCCCTCACGTCCGGCTCTTTCAAGCGAGCCCACTCAGGCCCATCCCATGCATCTTTCCGAACTCAAGCAGAAACCCATCACCGAGCTTCTCGAAATTGCCGCCGCCAACGGCATCGACAATGCCAACCGTTTTCGCAAGCAGGAACTGATCTTCACGATTCTGAAGACGCTGGCCAAGCGTGGCGAGAGCATCTACGGCGATGGCGTGCTGGAAGTGCTGCCGGATGGCTTTGGCTTTCTGCGCTCGCCGGAGTCCTCGTATCTCGCCAACACCGACGACATTTACGTGTCGCCGTCGCAGATCCGCCGCTTCAACCTACACACCGGCGACAAGATCGAAGGCGAGATCCGTA
>JBLMYH010000016.1:0-3357 GCA_050258175.1 Hyphomicrobiaceae bacterium | reverse complement strand
CGGTGTCCGTGACATCCTTGGCCTGAGCTTGGCCCACCGCCAGAAGCGCCATCGCAATCAGCGTCAGAGCAAGGGGTGTCCCCCCGGGTTTGCTTGGTCGATTCATTCACCTGTCTCCTTGGTTTAGGGTCACGGCAAGGCGGACGCGGGCCGACTGATGCCCGCGCAGTGGCGCCGTCAGCGCGGTATCCGCAAGTGTTATGCCAGGCTTCCGCCCAACTGGCCTGGGCTACACGAGCGTTGTGTGCACTCGACACGACGAAACGAAGTGCCTGTTTTTCGCCGAACGCCCGGGGCGCCGGCCCATGAAACGATTGCTGCAAATATCACCAGTTGCTCCAAATTCTCACACCCTCGGCGGATGGGCGACTGTCCCCGGACGAAGCGAGGGCGGCCTATCCACCCTGGTACCGAGTGCTGAGCGTAGATGACGGCGGTTTGCCGGTCGTGGGGCGCTTGGCGCGGACAGCGTTCCATCCGATCCACACGCAAGGCCGCTGCCCAACCGAATCCCCGTGGTCGCCATGTGTCACCTGTAGCATTTGGCAACAATTTCGAGATGGCAATTGGACGTCCGGAGCGTTAAGTTGACTACGTGGAACAGTGGAGGTACATGCCATGAGAACACAACTGGTTCTTTCCATCGCCGCAGCCGCGCTGGCAGGTTGCGTCGTCTTACCGGCGGAACCCTATTCCGGCTATTCGGCCTATCCGTCCTACCCGGCCTATGTGGCTCCGGCTCCCGCCGTGGTGGTTACGCCAAGCATCTTCTTCGGCGGGGGATTCCACCACCACCGGCACTGGCGCTAGCAGCCTGTCCGACTCGATCACCCGATGCACGTGTCAAGTCCGAGGAGTCCTGACAAGCGTGGGTCGGGCAGCCCACGGCCGGACCGGATCGGGTTTCCCGCGCCGGGATCGCCGCAGTGCCGGATTTGTGATTCGGGTCGATTCTCGTCGATAATCGGAAGAAAAGGGATTGCGGATGAGCATCGGCCATGCTCGAAACGTTCGGCCTGCTCGCGCTCGCGGCGGGACTCTGGATCTGGTACGACAGCGTCAGGGCGCGGGAAGCGGGGGTGCGCGCCAGTCGTGCTGCGTGCGGGGCTGAAGGCCTGCTGTTCCTCGACGATACGGTGGCGATCAGCTCAATCTGGCCGGCGCGCGACGAGGACGGTAACCTGAAGCTGCGGCGGGTCTATCGCTTCGAATACAGCGACACGGGGAACAACCGCCGCGAGGGCGCGATCACCCTGCTGGGGGAGCAGATCTTATCGCTGCACCTAGAACCCACGTCGCCCCTTGCCCCATGAGCCGGACATGAGGCCGGTACGCCCACACATCAGGAGACCCGTTGGCGACGCATCCATTTCATCTGGCCTTCCCGGTCCGGGATCTGGCAGAAGCGCGCCGCTTCTATGGGCAACTGCTGGGATGCCCCGAGGGCCGCAGTTCCGAGCGCTGGATCGATTTCGATCTCTACGGACATCAGATCGTGGCCCATCTCGCACCGCCGAGCGCGACCCGGCGATCGAGCAATGAAGTCGACGGGGACGACGTGCCCGTGCCGCACTTCGGCGTGGTCCTGCCCATGGCGGAGTGGCAGGCGCTGGCACAGCGGCTCCAGGCGGCGGGCGTGATGTTCGTGATCGAGCCGCACATCCGCTTCCAGGGACAGGTGGGAGAGCAGGCCACCCTTTTCTTCCTCGATCCGTCGGGAAACGCGCTCGAGTTCAAGGCCTTCGCGGACCCGTCCCGGCTGTTCGCGAAAGCCTGAGCTGCAAGCAGCGCCTGGGAGAAGGCCAGCTCGCCGATCGCACGAAAGGAGCATTGCCGTGTTGGACTACGTGTTCTTCGATGACGCTCAATTGCGGCGCTTCGTCGTATTTCTTGAAGATCGGCAGGTGCCGTGGGACGAACGGACCGACCAGATGGCAGGGCGGATCGTATCGATACCGGAAGAGCTCGCGGACGACGTTCTGGATGCCGTCGGAGAGCGCTACGACGCCCTGTTGGCGGAACAGTCCGCAGCGGCCGAAGGCAATGAAGACTGGGTCAAGAAGCGGGTCATCGGCATCCAGGTGTCCCTTTCCGACGGCAGCCTGCGCACGCTCCAGCTCGATGCGGCCACGGGCAACCTGCTGCTGGAGCGATTCACGCCGGAAGAGGCGCAGCAGCTGGTCGAATCCATCGCCCGAAGTCTGGAAAATACCGCCGCAGGGCCGCTCTGCCACCGCGAGTGAGCGATCGGCCTCACCCGATGGCTGAGGGCATTGGACCATGCCATTCCCCTGCAGACTCATGTTCGAACACCGTTGCCGCCCGCTTCGGCCGTGGCTCCTGCCGCGACGGCCTCGAGCGCGCTGCTGGGGGGACCCCGCGGCGCGCCTTTCCCGTTCGCCGGTCCTGTCGGCTACATAGCCTGAACCAATCGTCGCGGTGGGTTGTTGGCCAATTCGCTGAGCCGCGCATAGCCGCGGCTGCGCCCCCATCGCCAAGCGATTCCAAATGGGTTAGGCTTGGCCCCGCTCCGAGGACCACTCACCAGGACCATCATGGCCGTTCAACCTGAAATCAAGAACATGGCGCTGTTCTGCGACTTCGAAAACGTCGCCCTGGGCGTGCGCGAAGCACAGTATCCGAGGTTCGACATCGGTCGCGTGCTCGAGCGCCTGCTGCTCAAGGGCAGCATCGTCGTCAAGAAGGCGTATTGCGACTGGGAGCGCTACAAGGAGTTCAAGGGCGCGATGCACGAAGCGGCCTTCGAACTGATCGAGATTCCCCATGTGCGCCAGTCGGGCAAGAACTCGGCGGACATCCGCATGGTGGTCGACGCCCTGGACCTGTGCTACACGAAGGCCCATGTCGATACCTTCGTCATCATCAGCGGCGACTCGGACTTCTCGCCCCTCGTTTCCAAGCTGCGGGAAAACAATAAGGCCGTGATCGGAGTCGGCGTGAAGATGTCCACTTCCGATCTGCTCATCGCCAATTGCGACGAGTTCATCTATTACGACGACCTGGTGCGCGAGACAGAGACGAAGAAGAAGCGCAGCGCCAAGAAGGCGGCGGCGAAGGACGAAGGTGCCGCCCCGGCCAAGGGCAAGCCGAAGCCTAGCGATGAAGACAAGCGCCAGGAGGCACTCGACCTGTTGCTGGAGACGTTCGAGGCGCTGGTTGCCGAGCGCGGCGAGGAGGAGAAGATCTGGGGCTCGATGGTGAAGCAGGCATTGAAACGGCGCAAGCCGGGTTTCAACGAGTCCTACTACGGCTACCGGGCCTTCAGCGACCTGCTGGAAGATGCGCTGAAACGCGGCCTGCTCAGTTTGCAGAGCGACGAACGCTCCGGCGGCTACA
>JBLMYH010000015.1:0-3525 GCA_050258175.1 Hyphomicrobiaceae bacterium | reverse complement strand
GGTGGGCCGACGAAGCGACCGGTACCCCGACGCAGGTCTGCGCCCGCCGATTTCAATATCCCCAACCCCAGGCCGCCCTGCACTACACTCAAGAGGCAACGTCACCGCATTTCCATGGGGGCAGTCCGGGCGTGGCTAAGAAACCTTCACCGTGGGTGCCACTCGCAGCGGCTCTGGTCGCCTCGCTGCTGTATCGGGGTCCATTGGCCGGGACGCCGGAAGACGGCAGCGCAGCGCATCGCGCGTTTTCCCCGCAGAAGGCATACCCCCTGTCGCGGCCGCTGACAGAACGCGGCGAGGCCCGCGCGCAGCCCGAGCGGATCCTCATCGCAGGGGACCGCGTGGCTGCAAACCCGGACGCCTATCCGGCCGACGAAATCAGCGTGAGCAGCGCACGTACCGGCGATGGTGAGGCGATTCAGGTAACCGTGGCGCTGGCTGTTCCGGTAGATCCCGATGTGGTCCGCGCCGTGTTAGGCGATTACGAGAACATGCCCGACTTCGTTCCAGACATCCGTTCGGTCAGCCTGGTCAGGGTGGAGTCAGGCAGGAAGCGCGTGAAAATCGAAGGCGTGGCACGGCTCCTGTTTATGACGTTTCCCATCCACACGACCCTGGATGTGGTGTTGCGTCCCGATGGCGCCATCGCCATCGATTCGGTAGCGGGCAATCTGGGCATCCGCGCCGTCGTGCGGGTGCAGGACGCGGGGGCCATCACCCGTGTCCGCTACCAGGCGCGGCTGGTGCCTGATTTCTGGGTGCCCCCGGTGATCGGCGATTTCCTGATCGGTCGCCAGATCAGGCGCCAGTTCGAGGGCATGGTGGCGGAGATGCATCGACGGGCGAATGGCCCGCGAGGGCAGGAACAAATCCCGGATCAATCCAATCCCGGCGGCCGGCTCGGTCGCGGCACTCGACTGCTTGCCGACCCGGCGCCGAGGGCCCGGCTGGGCTCAGCCTAGAACGTCGTGCATTGCAGGAAGCCGCCATTGCCGAAGCAATTTGTCGTCGAATATCCGTGCTCGTAGCTGTCTCTTGCATTCAGTCGCAAGATGCAGTCCCGCCACGGGTCGGTATCCCGCTTGTATCCGAGCCTTTCGCAGGCGGGGCCATAGATCACGACCATCTGGTCGGCTTCCCGTTGCATCTGGGCCGCCCTTTCAGCGGGCGTTGCGCAGCCGGCCAGTAGCGCGGCGGCGGCGAGTGGGATGAAGATCCGCATGGCAGCCTCCTTTCCAAGTCCATTCGACTGCCAAACCGGAGCGGGGTTCGCTCCTTATATGCGCTTTTTGCCCCCTGCCCGCGGTGCATCCACCTATGTTTCGTGCAGCCGGCGCCCGCAATTCTCGATGCGCCGGCGGAATTGTTCCAGCAGTGTCTGGCGGATCTGCCCCATGTCCAGGTTGTAGATGTCGCTTGGAAAGAGAAACTCGGCCACGCCGGAATCGAAGATGCGTTTCACCTCGTATTCGTCGTGGGCGATGTCCCGCTGAAACCGGTAGTTCAGGTAGGACTGGTTGGTGTGAATGATCAGTTCCACGCGCATTCCGCCCATCCGTGCGAAGAACTTGAGCATCGGCGTCCTGCTGCTGCTGCCGACGGCGCTCGAATGGTGAATGCCTCCGGTGAGGGTGTCTGAAATATCCTCCAGGGTCATCAGCGAGCCACTCTTGATGGCGGACCGGGTCATGTGGCGCACGAAGCGTTTGACATCGCCGATGCTGTCCAGCACAGCCATCAGCCCCAGTTCGTCATCCACCGCGACGGCCGGGTTTTTTTCGTTCTTGCGCAGCAGCTTGAGCACCTTCGCCGCGGAATCCTTCTTGCGCACACTGACATAGGCCGGGATGTCGCGGCCGCCATCGCGGAAGACGCGCCGCTTCAAGAGTGTGAGCTTTTCGCCTTGACCCAGCGCTGTCAGGCGCGCGCGACTGGCGGCATCGATCACCTTTACCTCCAAGCAACGGAAGTCATCCGGATCATGCTGGCTCCAAAGGTAGGCGCTCTCCAACTCGCCGATCTTGAATTGCGGGCTCCAGACATTGCGGTTGAGGAACTCGAGAAACGCGTAGAACTTGTTCTCGATATCCGTTTCACGCTCGCGCTGGTCGATGGACCCCGCCAGGTTCATCAGCACGAGCTTGCGCTTCGCCTCGAAGCGGGCCTTCATGTGGAAACGCTCATCGAACACGCGCAGCAAGAGATCCAGCGGGTCATGCGTGGTCTCGATCTCGTTGCTGGTTTCAACATGCGAGGCATAGGGGGCCAGCAGCCTGCTCCGCATCAGGTTGATCACGGCATCGGCGGTTTGCGCATACTCCTTGATCTTGCTGCGGATTTCGGACGTGCCGCCGGCAATGCCGAACAGCTTGCCAAGCAGCGAACAGGCCCGCTCGCTGCGCTGCGCGCGCGCGGCCGAATCTGCAAGCAAGCCTGGAAGCTCTGCGAAGTCCTCGATCTGAAGGAAATCGAAGATCTGCGCGCGGACCACCCGGTATTTGGTGGCCAGCAGCCGATCGTCGCCAAACAGCTTGGCCCATGCCCGCGTCTGGCTTGAAAAGGGCCGGCCCAGCGTAAAGCCATCGGTGACGGCGAATGGGCCGTTCTGCTTCATCGCGGTAAAAATGGACTTGTCGTCTATCAGGCTCATGAAATAGCAATCGAGAACAGCCCGGCCAGTTCGGGGCGATTCATTTCCAGTGGCGATTGAATTGCCGCAGGCTTCGGCCTCCGCACCGGCTAGCGATGCTGAAGCGCCATAACGACGCGTTGGAAGTCATTGCCCCCTCCCCGCGAGCCACGCCCGCCATCCGCCGAACTCCGTAATGTCCCGCGCATCGGCCACGCCGATGCCTTCGCAAATAAAGCCGTTCACCACTGAACCATCGGCCAGTTCCAGCTTGCCGATGCCGAGTGGCGCCGGAATACCGGCGACGAAGGAACCGAACTGGCTGGCGGGCATTTCCCAGACTTCGCAGGCGATGGCGGCGCCGTTGTCTTCAACTTTGATGAGGCCGGGGCGCTTGCCGTCGGGCAGGGCATAGAAACGATATCTCGGTGCGGTCCGTGTCGTCGCCATGAGGCGCGCACCGCGTTCGGAAAGCTGATCGTTCAATGGCAGACCGCTGAGGTGGGCGCCGACGACGGCGACCCGGACCTGGCCGCTTGGAAGCAGGTTCAAAGCTTCGGCTGCGGGCAGCGCATGTGCCGTGGCGCCGAGCGTACCGCCGAGCGCCCGCTGTAGCCTCGAGGCCAGATGCAGCAGCGGGCCATCCTGGTGCGGCGGCGCGATGAGGGTGACGCCGAACGGCAGGCCGTCGTTCTGAAACCCCGCCGGCACGGCGGTGGCGGCCAGGTCGAGCAGGTTCATGAAGTTGGTGTAGTAACCGAGGCTGGAATTGAGACGGATGGGGTCGGCCTGCATTGCCTCGATGCGGTAGATCGTCCCGGCCGTGGGGGTGAGCAGCACGTCGATGTCGTTCCACACTTCATCGCACACACGCTTGAACGCGCGCAGTTTGTAGA
>JBLMYH010000014.1:0-7901 GCA_050258175.1 Hyphomicrobiaceae bacterium | reverse complement strand
CGTTGGTGTAGCGCACCAGGAATTCGTAGTCGAACTTTTCGTGCTTCAGCAGCACATGCACCATCGACATGGCCAGCAGGCCGTCC
This sequence comes from Hyphomicrobiaceae bacterium, assembly GCA_050258175.1. Classification (GTDB taxonomy): domain Bacteria; phylum Pseudomonadota; class Gammaproteobacteria; order Burkholderiales; family Thiobacillaceae; genus Thiobacillus. The sequence goes on along the minus strand of JBLMYH010000014.1, from coordinate 7,815 downwards.
ATGCCGGGCTTGATCGGCAGCCATTCGTCGGCGATCGCCGAGTAGCCGGTGCGCACCGGGTTGACGGTGACGAACTTGCCGCCCTTGCGCTTGAGCTTCTCCAGGCCGATCTTGATTGGGTTGGACGAGTGGTCTTCCGCGACGCCCCACATCAGGAAATACTTGGCATAGTCCCAGTCGGGCGCGCCGAATTCCCAGAACGAGAAACCGATGGAATAAAGACCGGCCGCCGCCATGTTGACCGAGCAGAAGCCGCCGTGCGCAGACCAGTTCGGGGTGCCGAACTGTTGTGCCCACAGACCGGTCAGCGCCTGCATCTGGTCGCGCCCGGTGAAGAAGCCGAGCTTCGACGGGTCGGTCGAGCGGATTTCCTCCAGTCGGTCGGTCAGGATGTCGAGCGCCTGATCCCAGGAAATCGCCTCGTAAACGCCCTCGCCGCGCTCGGTGCCCGGCTTGCGCATCAGGGGCTGGGTCAGCTTGGCGGTGGAGTACTGCTTCATGATCCCGGCCGAGCCCTTGGCGCACAGCACGCCCTGGTTGGTGGGATGGTTGCGGTTGCCCTGGATGAAGCGGACCTTGTTGTCTTCCAGCGTCACCTTGATGCCGCAGCGGCAGGCACACATATAACACGTGGTGTACTTGATTTCCTGCGCGTCGTGATTTTCGAGTTTGATCTTGGCGTTCATGCGGTCTCTAAGTTCAAAATTGTCCCCGGCGGCTCCTCTTCAGGAGTCGCCTTTTCCTACCCGGATATAACACTAGGTGACTGCAGGAAGCAGCATCCAGCGCACCAGCACTGGATGCTGCGGGGACGGCTATATATTAAACATTCCGAATATATTGTTATTTTGCACTTCCTGCCTAGCGCATGGCAAGCAAAAAGGCTGATATCCCCATAAACCGCCCTGATAAAAACCCTTATTATTTGCGAGGTTAAAGGGGAATGGCGCGACTTATTCCAGCATGGCAAGTCAGGGCGAGGATTTGGGCAACAAGGACTCGACCACAGCCAACGCTTCGCCCTCGTCCCATTCGGCCGGTCCGGTCAGCACTCGGCGCACCCGCCCCTCGCCATCCAGCACAAACGTGGTGGGCAGCGCAAAAACCTTCCAGCGCCGCGTGTTGCTACCGTCGCTGTCGAGCAGAACCGGAAAACCCAGCTTTATCTTCGACAGATAGGCCTTCACCTCGTCCTGCGTTTCCGCGCTGGAAATCGCCACGATCCGCAGCGGGCGCCCTGCCATCCTGACCCGCAGACGTTCAAGCGACGGCATTTCGCGCTGGCACGGCGGACACCATGTTGCCCAGAAGTTGAGGAGCACCACCTCGCCGCGGTAGTCGGCGAGGGTCTTGGGCACGCCCGCCAGATCGCGTGCCTTCAGTTCCGGCGCCGGCGAGGCGGCACGCGTCTCGAAGCCGGCCGCCGCCGCACCGGCAACCCAGAACAGACCAACAGTTAGCAGCGTCACTATTCGTTTCACTTGCATCCCCACGTATCGAGTTGGTGCAACAGCATGGCGGCCATGCGGCTGCTTTCGGCCACTTCATAATCGGTCGGCGCTTCACGGGCCCAGTAGCCTTCACGCAGGTGGTCCAGCACCGCGTCACTCACGGTCGCGCCATGCTGCGCCAGATGATCCAGCAGACCGGGCAGCCACGGCGTGGCGGCCGAGCGCCGCGGCTGCAGCACGCGCACGCGCAAACCGGAGAGGTCGCCCAAATCGAGATAATCCGGTTCGGCCAACGGCTCCGCTGCCGTATAGAGATTCGGATGCATCAGCATCACGCAGAGCCCGCCTCGCCGCTTCGCTTCGAGCAAGGCCGCCGCCCGCAGCACCGGCACCGCCGCGCGCGCCACGGCGAAGACCGCCACCTGCTTGCCGCTCGCCTGTGCGGCACGCAGCCATGCCGCCAGATCCTGCACCGGCAGTGCATCCATGCTGCTCGGCACCTGGGGCAGAAAATAGGCATTGGCAGGATCGAGCGACCAGACCTCCACGCCGCGCGCCGCCAGTTGCTGCGCTGCCGCGAGTTCCGGTGCGGTCCGTCCACGCTCGGAGGCCACCCAGAGCAGCAGACGCTGCCCCGTGGAAGGAAACACCTGATAATCCGGCATGCCGGCGTGCACGGCGGACGCACACAACCACAGCCCCGACAGAAGAACCCTGAAAAAACGCATACGATCGCTCACCCGGCCACACGCGCCCATCTTTGCCGCAGCCCTCGCACCACGCAAGATGACGATATGACTAGGCGACCCCGGAAGGGGATGCACGCCAGTGGCCTGAGCGCCCGCCCTGCTTCTCCAGCAGCCGGATGTCCTCCATGACCATGCCGCGATCGACGGCCTTGCACATATCGTAGACGGTGAGCAGCGCGACGGAAACGCCGGTCAAAGCCTCCATCTCGACCCCGGTCTTGCCGACGGTTTCGGCCGTCACCGTGCAGGCGAGCCACGACCCCGCAGCGTCATGGCTGAACTCGACGCCCACGCTGGTCAATGCAATCGGGTGACAGAGCGGGATCAACTCGGCAGTGCGCTTGGTCGCCTGGATCGCCGCAATGCGGGCGATGCCGAGCACATCGCCCTTGGCCGCCTGCCCGCCAAGAATGCGCGCCAGGGTATCGGGTAACATGTGGATGCGCCCGCTCGCCACGGCAATGCGGCGCGTGTCGTCCTTGCCCGCCACGTCGACCATGACGGCGCGGCCACGTTCATCAAAATGGGTGAACTCGCTCATATTCAGGAACCTAGTAGACAATCCGCGCATCGTAATCCAAATGCCCCAGCTCTCCGCGATCCGTTCCCGACCCGCCTGCCCATGCTGCGCACCCTGCTTGCCCTGATGCTGGCCATCCAGCCGGTGTTGGCCGCCGACCTGCCCGACCTGGGCGAGGTGTCGCGGCAGTATTTTTCCGACCAGCAAGAACAGGCGCTGGGGCGCACCATCATGCGCGAGGTGTACGCCGATCCGCGCTATCTGGACGACCCGGAAATCGAGAACTACCTGAACCAGCTTGGCTACCGGCTGGTTTCGGTCAGCGCGCGCAACCAGCGGACATTCAATTTCTTCGTGGTCGACGACCCGACCATCAACGCCTTTGCCATGCCGGGCGGCAACATCGGTGTCCACACCGGCCTGTTGCTCGCGGCGCAGAGCGAATCCGAGCTGGCGAGCGTGATCGCGCACGAAATTGCCCACGTCACCCAGAACCATCTCGCCCGCATGGCCGCCGCACAGAGCCAGAGCTACTGGCCGACCATGGCTGCCCTGGCACTGGCGCTACTGGCGTCGCGCTCCAATCCCAATGTTGCCGGCGCAGCCATTGCCTCCACCCAGGCCTACTCGATCCAGAACCAGCTCAGTTACAGCCGCGACTTCGAGCGCGAAGCCGATCGTCTGGGTTATGAGACGCTGACCCGGGCTGGCTTCGACCCGCGTGCCATGAGCGAATTCTTCGAGCGCCTGCAGCGCGCCAACCGCTTTTACGACAGCAGCGCGCCGGCCTATCTGCGCACCCACCCGCTCACCAGCGACCGCATCGCCGACATGGAGGCGCGCAGCGAGTCGGCGCCATATCGCCAGGTGGCAGACAGCCTCGACTTCCAACTGGTGCGGGCCCGCCTGCGCGCACGGGAAAGCACCCCGGATGACGCCGTGCTTGCGGCCCGCAGCGCCCTGAAGGAAAAGCGCTACAGCAACGAGACTGCCGCCCGCTACGGCCTGATCAGCGCATTGCTGCGTGCGCGCCAGTTCAAGGAAGCCGAGGCCGAAGTGCAGAAAATGCCGTCCGGCAAGAACGGCGATCCGATGATCCTGCAGCTGGCCGCCTATACTGCGTTAACCGCCGGCAACCTGACGCTTGCACTGCAGCGCTATCAGTCAGCCAGCGAGGCCTACCCCGGCTACCGACCCTTGCAGTACGGCTATATCAATGCCTTGCTGACCGCCGGACACAACCGTGACGCACTGGCACTGGTCGAAAAGCAGCTGGCGCTCTACCCGCTCGACCGCCGCCTGTGGCGGCTTGCAGCCCAGACCCAGGCCCAGCTCGGGCACCGGTTGCTGAGCCATAGCGCCCAAGCCGAGGCAGACGCATTGAGTGGCGACCTGGTCGCCGCAATCGAACAAATCAACCTCGGCCTCAAGGCAGGCGATGGCAGCTTCCAGGACATGTCTGCAGCCGAAGCGCGGCGGCGCGAGTGGCAGGAGGCCGAGAAATCGCAGCGCAAGAACTAGCCACGCAGAGGAAATCCCTTGTTTTTGCGGCGCTGGTAGGAATTTACCCCGCCGCTTGGCCTTGCGTGGCAAAAAGCAATTCCACTATGCTTCGTCTCATCCATACAATTGGATAGCGTTCACTGCACGTTATTTCCAAGCGGCAGGCGCTTCACCATCAAGTCAAAAACCAGGAGGATGACCATGCGAAAGTTGCATCAGCTAATTACGGCATGCGCTTTGGGCGCAATCACGCTGACGGGCAGTGCCCTCGCTGCCGATGCCGCCAAGGATCTCACCGGCAAGCAGATTGCATTCGACAGGAAGAAAGGCAATTGCCTGGCATGTCATGCCATGCCGACCGTGCCTGACGCGGAATCCCCCGGCCAGTTCGGCCCCCCGCTGATCGCGATGAGCGCACGCTATCCTGACAAGGCCAAGCTGCGTGCCCAGATCTGGGACGCGACGGTTGCCAATCCCAACACCACCATGATTCCGTTCGGCAAGCACGGGGTGTTGACGGAAGCCGAAATCGATAAAGTGACCGACTTCGTTTACGGTCTGTAATTACCCGTTGCATTGTTCAATCAGGAGATATGCCCAATGAATGCACTTCGTAGAAACGTACTGAAAGGCGCCGCTGGCGCAGGCACCGTGGCCGTGGCCGTGGCCGCCGGCCTGCTGAAGCCCACCCAGGCCCTGGCGGGCGTCCCGCGTAGCGCCTTTGAGGCCAAGAATGTCGGCGACGCGCTGAAAAATATGGGCGCCACCGCCCCGGTCGACTCCAAGGACATCACGATCAAGGCCCCGGACATCGCTGAAAACGGCGCAGTGGTTCCGGTGGAAGTGACCAGCACTATCGCCGGCACCTCCGCCATTGCCATCCTGGCCGAAAAGAATGCAACCCCGCTGGTTGCTGACTTCAGCCTGCTGGACGGCGCCGAAGGCTATATCTCGACCCGCATCAAGATGGGGCAGACCTCGCTGGTTCGTGCGGTGGTGACTGCAGGCGGCAAATCCTATACCGCGGCCAAGGAAGTCAAGGTCACCATCGGCGGCTGCGGCGGTTAATTCCCTCTGCCACCACGTTTGTCGAATTGAATACCCCGCTGGGGGCATACATTTTTAGGAAAGGAAAGCCAAATGGCTGAACCGATGCGTATCCGTGCCACGATGGCCGGCGATGTTGCCGATGTCAAAGTGTTGATGAACCACCCGATGGAAACCGGACTGCGTAAAGACGCCAAGACCGGTCAGTTGATCCCGGCCCACTACATCACCGACGTGACGGCTACCGTCAACGATACGAAAGTATTGGAAGCCGGCCTCTCCGGTGGCGTATCCAAGAACCCGTACCTGGGATTCAAGGTCAAGGGACCGAAAAAAGGCGACAAGGTTGTCGTCAGCTGGGCCGACAACAAAGGCGACAAGAACAGCGCCGAAGCCATCATCGGCTGAGTCGGGCAACATACGAGCGGGGCGTCACGCCCCGCTCCCGCTTCAATCATCAGGTTTCTGGAGGACGGCATGAAACAACAAATCATCATGAAACTGCTGACAGGGATGGCAGGCTTGGGCATCGCGCTGGGAGTCGCTACGGCACACGCTTCGCCCGAACGGGACAAGCAGGAACTCATCAAGTACTTCACTTCCAAATACCCCAACATCAAGCTCGAGGATTACGTCTACGGCGCGCTGGCATTCGACCCGGACAGCAAGGCGCAATACGACGCGATCATGGAATTCCCGCCCTTCGATTCGCAGATTGAAGCTGGCCGCAAGATGTGGGAGACCCCCTTCAAGAACGGCAAGACCTATGCGGAGTGCATGCCCAATGGCGGCAAGCAGATCGCTGGCAACTACCCCATGTTCGACGAAGCCAAGGGCAAGGTCGTGACGCTCGAAGACGTGGTCAACGACTGCCGGGTGGCGAATGGCGAAGCGCCCTTCAAGCTCAGCGATCCGAAGACCATCGGCGTGCTGAGCGCCTACATGCGGACCCTGTCCGACGGCATGCTGATGAACATCAAGGTCCAGGGTCCGAAGGCCATGGCTGCGTATGAAGAGGGGAAGAAAGCCTTCTTCCGGCGCACCGGACAACTCAACTTCGCCTGCGCCAGCTGCCACGTGCAGAATGCCGGCGTTCGCCTGCGCTCCGAGCTGATCTCGCCGATCATCGGTCAGGCCGTGCACTGGCCGGTGTTCCGTGGCGGGGACAAGCTGGTAACGCTGCAGGACCGCTACACGGGCTGCTACAAGATGATCCGGGCCGTGCCGCCCGCCGAAGACAGCCCCTTCATGAACAATCTGGAGTATTACCACTCCGCGATGTCGAACGGCCTGCCGATGAAGGCCTCGGTGTTCCGCAAGTAAGCCGTCAGCAACATGTGAAAAAGCCCGGGCAACCGGGCTTTTTCATTTTGGCCGGCTCTCGTGAAAATGAGCGGGAGCTACTATTTACGGGAGGGATTCGTAAACCGACAATTATGAACACCCCCCCTGTTCATATTGAGGAAAATTCCATGCACATGAACCGCCGCGAGTTCCTGCAACTACTCGCTGTCGCCGCAGCGTCCGGCATGGCACTGGACAGCAAGTCCGCCCTGGCAGGCAATGTTCCGTCCAATTTCTACGACGTGCCGCGCCACGGCAACGTTTCGCTCCTGCACTTCACCGACTGCCACGCCCAGCTGCTGCCGATCTGGTTCCGCGAACCCAACGTCAACCTCGGCGTCGGCAGTGCGCTCGGCAAGCCGCCGCACCTGGTCGGCCAGAACCTGCTGAAATACTACGGGATCAAGCCCGGCAGCGCCGAAGCCCACGCGTTCACCTATCTCGACTTCGTCGAGGCAGCCAAGGTCTACGGCAAGGTTGGCGGCTTCGCCCACCTGAAAACCCTGGTCGACAAGCTGCGTGCGCAGCGCCCGGGCGCCCTACTGCTCGACGGCGGCGACACCTGGCAGGGCTCAGCCACCTCGCTGTGGACCGATGCGCAGGACATGGTCGACGCCTGTATCGCGCTCGGCGTCAATGTCATGACGCCGCACTGGGAATCGACCTTTGGCGCAGACCGCGTGGTGGAAGTCGTCAACAAGGACTTCAAGAAGGCCAACGTCGATTTCGTCGCGCAGAACATCGTCACCAACGATTTCGGCGACCAGGTGTTCAAGCCCTACGTGATGAAGGAAATGAACGGCGTGAAGATCGCCGTCATCGGCCAGGCCTTCCCCTACACCCCGATTGCCAACCCGCGCTACTTCGTTCCCGACTGGAGCTTCGGCATCCGTGACGACAGCATGCAGAAATGGGTGGATGAGGCGCGCGCCAAGGGTGCGCAGGTGGTGGTTGTACTGTCGCACAACGGCATGGACGTCGACCTCAAGATGGCGAGCCGCGTCACCGGCATCGACGCCATCTTCGGCGGCCATACGCACGACGGCGTGCCGCAACCGGTCAAAGTCAAGAACGCCAAGGGGGTCACGCTCGTGACCAATGCCGGCTCCAACGGCAAGTTCCTCGGCGTGATGGACTTCGAGGTCAAGGGCAAACGCGTGGTGAGCTACAAGTACCGCCTGCTGCCGGTGTTCTCCAACCT
>JBLMYH010000013.1:0-6304 GCA_050258175.1 Hyphomicrobiaceae bacterium | reverse complement strand
AGACGCCGACCGGGTATTTGCCGGAATCGCGTTCCTGCCACAGCTCCATCTGCGCGATGGTCTGGTTGGCGAAGCTCGAGCTCATCACGTACGAGGGATGGCCGGTGGCGCAGCCGAGGTTAACCAGGCGGCCTTTGGCCAAGAGAATGATGCGCTTGCCGTCGGGGAAGATGATGTGATCGACCTGCGGCTTGATTTCTTCCCACTGGTATTTCTCGACCGAAGCGACGTCGATCTCGTTGTCGAAGTGGCCGATATTGCAGACGATGGCCTGGTCCTTCATCTTCGCCATGTGGTCGTGGGTGATGACGTGGTAGTTGCCGGTGGCGGTGACGAAGATGTCGGCCTTGTCGGCGGCGTATTCCATGGTCACCACGCGGTAGCCTTCCATCGCCGCCTGCAGCGCGCAGATTGGGTCGATCTCGGTCACCCACACCTGCGCCGACAGGGCACGCAGCGCCTGCGCACTGCCCTTGCCCACGTCGCCGTAGCCGGCGACCACGGCGATCTTGCCGGCGACCATGACGTCGGTGGCGCGCTTGATGCCGTCGACCAGCGATTCGCGGCAGCCGTAGAGGTTGTCGAATTTCGACTTGGTCACCGAATCGTTGACGTTGATCGCCGGGAACTTGAGTTCGCCGCGGGCGTGCATCTGGTACAGACGGTGCACGCCGGTGGTGGTTTCCTCGGTCACGCCCTTCACCGCGGCGAGGCGCACCGAGTACCAGGTCGGGTCGGTGGCGAGCTTGGCCTTGATCGCGGCGTAGAGCACCTGCTCTTCCTCGCTGGTCGGGCTGCCCAGCACGGCGATGTCCTGCTCGGCGCGGGCGCCGAGGTGCAGCAGCAGCGTCGCATCGCCACCGTCGTCGAGGATCATGTTCGAGTAGCCGCCGTCGGTCCATTCGAAGATGCGGTGGGTGTAGTCCCAGTAGTCCGTCAGCGATTCGCCCTTGACCGCGAACACCGGGATGCCGTCGGCGGCAATCGCCGCGGCGGCATGGTCCTGGGTCGAGAAGATGTTGCACGAGGCCCAGCGCACTTCGGCGCCGAGCGCGGTCAGCGTCTCGATCAGCACCGCGGTCTGGATGGTCATGTGCAGCGAGCCGGTGATGCGCGCGCCTTTCAGCGGCTGCGCAGCGGCAAATTCCTCGCGGATCGCCATCAGGCCCGGCATTTCGGTTTCGGCGATGCGGATTTCCTTGCGCCCCCAGTCGGCAAGCGCAAGGTCGGCAATAACGTAGTCGGCGGTGGAATTGAGTGCGGCGTTCATCACGCCCTCCTTTCTGTTCACAAAAAAGAAAACGTGAGCGCCGTTGGAAAGATGCGTCCTGAGCCTGGCGGGTGAACCGTCGCAGCGCTCCTCAGAACCGAGGCGGCATTCTACCCCCAGAAGCGCCAAATGCCGAGCGCGTGGCTGTGGGGAGCGTTTCCTGCGTCTTCAACCTGGTCCGCCACATTTCAGGCGAGAACCTTGGCTGCCGGTGCGGGCAATGCTGATGGCGCGATCACTATGGAGACCGAGCAGGCAGGTGACGCATTCACTTTGGGATGCCGGGCGGGGCAAGCGGGTGAACTTTTCCCTCGCCAATATAAAGAAGCCGAATGATTCGGCTCCTTTTTCTTCCTGGACCAAGCAGCCTAAACAGGCTCAGATTCCCGCAGCTGCTTTCAGCGCCGCCGCCTTGTCGGTGACTTCCCAGGTGAAATCCGGCTCGTCGCGGCCGAAGTGACCGTAGCTCGCAGTGCGGGTGTAGATCGGCCGCATCAGGTCGAGCATCTGGATGATGCCCTTGGGACGCAGGTCGAAATGGCTCTGGATCAGTTCGACGATCTTGGCTTCGGGGATCTTGCCGGTGCCGAAGGTGTCGACCATCAGCGAGGTCGGCTTGGCCACTCCGATGGCGTAGCTCACCTGCACCATGCACTTGTCGGCGAGGCCGGCGGCGACGATGTTCTTCGCCACGTAGCGGCCGGCATAGGCCGCCGAGCGGTCGACCTTGGACGGGTCCTTGCCGGAGAACGCGCCGCCGCCGTGCGGGGCTGCGCCGCCGTAGGTATCGACGATGATCTTGCGGCCCGTGAGGCCGGCGTCGCCCATCGGCCCGCCCACGACGAAGCGCCCGGTGGGATTGACCAGATAGCGGGTGTCGGCGGTCAGCATCTCCTTCGGCAGCACCGGCTTGATCACCTCTTCGATTACCGCCTCGGTCAGCACGGCATGCGAGATTTCGGGGTGGTGCTGGGTGGACAACAGGACGGTATCGATGGAATGCGGCTTGCCGTCGACGTAGCGGATCGACACCTGTGACTTCGCATCCGGGCGCAGCCACGGCAGGCGGCCGTCCTTGCGCAGTTCGGACTGGCGCTCGGTGAGGCGGTGTGCGAGGTAGATCGGCATCGGCATCAGCACGGGCGTCTCGTTGCAGGCATAACCAAACATCAGGCCCTGGTCGCCGGCACCCTGGTCGAGGAACAGGCCTTCGCCTTCGTTGACGCCCTGCGCAATGTCAGGCGACTGCTTGCCCACAGTGACCAGCACGGCGCAGGTGTTGTAATCGAAACCGACTTCGGACGAGTCGTAGCCGATCCGCTTGATGGTCTGGCGCGCGACCTGGTTGTAGTCGATGACCGCGGAGGTGGTGATCTCGCCCGCAATGACGCACAGACCGGTGGTCAGCAGCGTCTCGCACGCCACGCGCGCATGTTTGTCCTGGGTTAGAATCGCATCGAGTACCGCATCCGACACTTGATCCGCCATCTTGTCGGGATGCCCTTCAGACACCGACTCAGACGTAAAAATGAAATCCTTCTGCATGACTGCTCCTGTTGTCCCGGTTACTGACTGCGTAACCAGCTCGGGGGACAAACAGAGCGGCGACGCTTTAGCTGTATTTGTATCCCGCCCGCAAGTTGTCAAGATTAACGCGGCGGCCCTGGCCCGTGCATTGTGCCCCGCCCTGTCCGTCAGCGTCAATTCCCCCAAGGGAACTCCGACCCACTACGCGTTGAGGCCCTTGCTGGGCCGCATGCCCTGTGAAGGGACTCCGATCCACTATGGGCTAAAGCCCATGTGGAGTCGTATCCCCGCATGATGTTCCTGTTCAAGCTGCTGGCTCGCCTGCCGCTACCGCTGCTGAGCGGCCTGGGCATCGCCCTCGGCTGGCTCGTCTACTGGGCGCCGGGCCGCCATTCCGGGCGCATGCGCAGCAACCTGTTCGAGAGCGGGCTGTGCACGCCCGGACCCGATTGCCGGCGCCTGCTGCGCCAGGCCATCGGCGAGTCCGGCAAGGCCATCGTCGAGCTGCTGCCGGTGTGGCTGCGCCCCTACGACCAGGTGGTGAAACTGGTCCGGGGCACCAGCGGCTGGGAGCACATCGACGCCGCCCGCGCGGCCGGCAAGGGGATCATCCTGATCGGCCCGCACGTCGGCTGTTTCGAGATCATCAACCTGTATTACGCGTCGCTGCATCCGTTCACCGCCATGTACAAGCCGCCACGCAAGCAAGTCTTGGCAAACCTGATGCTAGCCGGCCGCCAGCGCGGCCAGGCGACGCTGGTGCCGACGGATCTGTCGGGCGTGCGCGCCCAGCTCGCCGCGCTGAAGCGGCACGAGGCGATCGGCATCCTGCCCGACCAGGTCGCGAGCAGCGGCGACGGCGTGTGGGCGCCGTTCCTGGGGCGCCCGGCGTATACGCCGACCCTGGTCGCCAGCCTGCAGCGCAAGACCGGCGCGGCCGCCTTTTTCGTCGCCGCAGAGCGCCTGAGCTGGGGGCGCGGCTACCACATCCACGTCTATCCGTTCGCCACGCCACTGCCGGAAGACAAGATCGCTGCCGCCACGCTCATCAACCAGGGCGTGGAAGACATCGTGCGGCGCTTCCCGGCGCAATACCTGTGGAGCTACAACCGCCACAAGCGGCCCGGCGGCGTGCCGCTCCCCGACGATCCGTCCGACGCATGAGCGCGGCCCCTTCCTCCCATCTGATGCGCCCGTCGCTGCTCCCGGTGTGGCTCGGCGTCGGCGTCCTGTGGCTGCTGCACTGGCTCCCGCTGTCGCTGCAGGCCGCGATCGGCAACGCGCTGGGCTGGCTGGTGGCGCTGCTGCCCGGCAAGCGCCGTCATGTCGTCGCCACCAACCTCGCGCTCTGCTTTCCCGACGCACCGGCAGCGCTGCGCCGCTGCTGGCTGCGCCAGGTCTTCCAGACGTCCATGCGGGCCGTGCTCGAGCATGGACTGTTGTGGTGGGGGTCCGAAGCGCGGCTGCGGCGCCTCATCCGCATCGACAATCCCGAGGCCGCGCTGGGCGACGGCGTGCGGCCGGTGATCTGGCTTGCGCCGCATTTCGTGGGACTCGACATGGGTGGCGTGCGCCTCAGCCTGGACCGCCAGGTGGCCTCGATGTACGCGCCCTCGAAGAACCCCGCCTCCGACTGGCTGATGCTGCGCGGGCGTTCGCGTTTTCATGCGCCCGTCCTGATCGCCAAGTCTGACGGCATCAAGCCGGTCCTGAAGGCGCTGAAGGAGCGCCTGCCGTTCTACTATTTGCCGGACCAGGATCAGGGCCGCCTCAACGCGGTATTCGTTCCCTTCTTTGGCATCCAGGCCGCCACCCTCTCGGCGCTGCCGCGGCTCGCCAGGCTTACCGGCGCCCAGATCGTACCCGTCATCACCCGCCAGTTGCCAGGTGGTCAGGGCTACGCCGTGCGCTTCTATCCGCCCTGGGACAACTTTCCGAGCGACAGCCTGGAAACCGACGTCGCCCGCATGAACGCCTTCATCGAGGATCGCATCCGCGAATTGCCGCCGCAGTACCTGTGGCTGCACCGCCGCTTCAAGACCCGCCCGGAGGGCGATGCCAGCCTGTATGAATGACGCAGGCCTGCACCGGATGACCCCGCAGGAGGTCGATGACGTCGTCGAACTCGCGCGCCTCACCTGGCAGGCCACCTACCCGGCGCTGATCTCGCAGGCGCAAATTGATGCCATGCTGGCCGACCGCTACGCCGCCGACCGTATCCGGGCGCAGCTGGCCGATCCGCGCCACGCCTGGTGGGCCTCACGCGAGGGTGCGTCACTGGTCGGCTTCGCCCATGCCGTGCTGGACGGCGCGGACTGCAAGCTCGACAAGCTCTACGTGCTTCCGGAGCGCCAGCGCCGTGGCATCGGCGCAGCGCTACTGCAAGCTGTCCGGCACTGGGCGCGCCAGCTGCAATGCCGCCGCCTTTGGCTGCAGGTCAATCGGGGCAACGCCCAGGCCATCGCCGCATACCGCAAATACGGCTTCCGCATCGCCGAATCACGCGTGTTCGACATCGGCGGCGGCTTCGTGATGGACGACCATGTGATGGAGCTGACCCTATGAGCTTTGCCAACCCCGACGACGCCGCCCTACGCGTACTGCTGGAACCCGTCAAGACCATCGCCGTGGTCGGGCTGTCGCCGCAGCCGGCACGGCCGAGCTACCGCGTGGCGCAGGCTATGCAGCGCTTCGGCTATCGCATCGTGCCGGTACGCCCGCTGGCAAATGAAGTGCTGGGCGAGAAGGCGTATGCCAGCCTCGCCGACATTCCGTTTGCGGTCGACCTGGTCGACGTCTTCCGCGCCGCCGAGCACGTGCCGGCTATCGTCGAGCAGTGCCTGGCGCTACACTTGCCCGCTATCTGGATCCAGGAAGGCATCGTTCACGATGACGCCGCGCAGCGCGCGCAGGCCGGCGGCATGACGGTGGTGATGGACCGCTGCCTCCTCAAGGATTACGTCAGGCTATTCACGACATGAGATTACGCTTCACCAAAATGCACGGCCTCGGCAACGACTTCGTCGTGTTCGACGGCATCACGCAAACCGTCGCCCTCACCCGCGAGCAGTGCCGCAGCATCGCCGACCGCCACTTCGGGGTGGGCTGCGACCAGATCCTGCTGGTCGAGCAGCCCGGCCGCGCCGACGTCGATTTCCGCTACCGCATCTTCAACGCCGACGGCGGCGAAGTCGAGCAGTGCGGCAACGGCGCGCGCTGCTTCGTGCGCTTCGTGCACGACAAGGGCCTCACCGACAAGACCGAGATCCGCGTAGAAACCGCGTCCGGCGTGATCGAGCCACGCCTGCTCGGCAATGGCCAGGTGAAAGTGGACATGGGCGCGCCGCGTTTTGCGCCCGCCGAGATTCCGTTCGCCGCCGACGCCGAGGCGATGACCTATGCGCTCAAGGTCGGTCAGCACGTCATCGAGGTCGCCGCGCTGTCGATGGGCAACCCGCACGCGGTGCTTAAAGTGAATGACCTCGACAGCGCGCCGGTCGACATCCT
>JBLMYH010000012.1:0-35515 GCA_050258175.1 Hyphomicrobiaceae bacterium | reverse complement strand
AGCTTGCCCACCTGGCCGGCGACGATGCCGGACAATGCCGCTTTCTCGCGATCGACCTGCACCGAGAAGGATTGCATGGTGGCCGTCACCGAATCGTCGGTGTTGATCATGCCGTAGACCGACTCGAACGCGCGGCGGACTTCGGGCGAGGCGCCGCGCAGCTTGGCGTAGTCGGGTCCGTACAGCTCGGCCAGCACCTGCGCCTGCACCGGCGGGCCTGGCGGGGTTTCGTAGAGCTTGATGCGGACCTGCGGAAACGCCTGGCGCAGCGGCTTGAGGCTGTCGTTGAGTGCCTGCACGATCTGATGCGATGTGGTCGAACGCTGATGCTTGTCCACCAGGTTGACCCGGATCTGCGCCAGATTGTCGCCGCGCTTTATGAGGTCGCCGCGCACCAGGGCGGCGAAGTCGATGGGCGCGGTCATGCCGAGAAACGTCTGGTAGTCGGTGACAAAGCGGTTTTGCGCTAGCACCCCGCCCACCGCGCGCGCGGCACGGTCGGTTTCTTCCAGCGTGGAGCCGGCCGGGGTGTCGACCTCCACCAGGAAGGTATTGGTGTTGTCGTTGGGCAGCATCTTCAGTTCCACCCCCAGCGGCGACAGCGGTCCGTTCATGCCCGAGGGACGGATGAATTGCCATGCCGGCATCAGCATGGCCAGCAGCAGCAGGCCCAGCACCGCCAGGAACATCAGATTGCGGCGGCCGCGATGCTCGATGAAGGGCGTGATGGTTCTGACGTAGGCGCGATGCAGGCGGTCGGTCTTGTGCGCACCGGCTTCTTCCAGGCTTTCCTTGCGCGCCAGTTCGCTCAGCGCGGCTTTCTTCCTGAGCCACAGGTTGGTCGCCCACGGCACCACGATGTAGGCGATCAGCAGCGACGCGATCATGGCCACCGGCACGTTGAACGGGATGGGCAGCATGAAGGGGCCCATCATGCCGGTGACGAAGGCCATCGGAATGAAGGCCAGGATCACCGCGATGGTGGCGATGTTGGTGGGATTGCCGATTTCGTTGGTGGCCTGGATGACGACGTCCTTGAAATCGCGCTCGCCGATGCCGTGATGCAGGTGGCGGTGAATGTTCTCCACCACCACGATGGCGGCGTCGACCAGCAGGCCGAGCGAGAGGATCAGCGCGAACAGCGTGATGCGGTTGATGGTCTGTCCGGCGAACAGGCCGATGGTCAGCACGACGAACAGGATCAGCGGCACGGTCAGGGTGACGATGCCGGCTTCGCGCCAGCCGAGAAAGAACACCAGGATCACCACCACCGAGCCGATGGCGATGCCCAGGTGCTCGACCAGGGTGTTGACCGCGTCGTTGGCGCGCGCGCCGTCGTCGCGGGTCACGGCAACCGTGATGTCGGCGGGGATGGCCTGGCGCTTGAGCTGGTCGAGCTTCTTCAGCACGGCATCTGCCACCACCACCGCGTTGGTGCCGGCTTTCTTGGCGATGGCCAGGGTCACGGCCGGCGCCTCGCCGCGCGCAGTATTCTTGCCGGCAGCGGGGCCATAGGCAAAGCGCGTGCTTTGGTCCACTTCCTCGGGGCCGTCCACGATGGTGGCGACGTCCTTCAGGAACACCGGCCGTCCGTTGGGTGCACCGATGACGATGTCGCCCACTTCCCGGGCATTGCCGAGGAAGCCCTGCACCCGCAGGGGCGAGACGCGGTTGTTGTTCACCAGGTTGCCGGCCGGCACGGAGACGTTCTGCCCCTGCAGCATCTGGTCCACCTGATCGAGCGCGATGCCTGCGGCCGCCAGCTTGGCAGGCGAAATCCAGACATTGACCGCGCGTGGCGAGCCGCCCAAGAGCTGGGTGAACGACACCCCAGGCACGTTGCGCAGGTGCTCTAGGATACGGCTCGCCACTTGGCGGATCTGCAGATCGTCGAGCTTGCTGGACGACAGCGTCAGCGTCATGATCGGCACGTCGTCGACGTTGACCGGCTTGACCACCGGCTGCATGGCGCCGGGCGGCATGCGGTCGAGGTTCTGCATCAACTGGTTGTAGAGCTTGACCAGGCTTCTTTCCTGGTCTTCACCCACCTTGAACTGGACGGTCACCAGGCCGAAATCCGGGGCGGCATAGCCGAAGGTGTGATCGACCCCGGACTGGGCGTTCATGATGGCCTCCAGCGGCTTGACCACCAGGTTCTGGATTTCCTCCGGCGAGGCGCCCGGCTTGGCGACGACGATGTTGGCCGCCGGCACCACGATCTGCGGGTTGTATTCGCGCGGGGTGACGAACAGCGCCATGATGCCCGCCAACGCCACCGCCAGCATGATCATGGCGGTGATTTTGGATTCGATGAAAACGCCGGCTAGTTTGCCGGCGATGTTGAGCGGAGCGGAGCGCTCACTCATGGGCAACCCCGCTCACCTTGTCGCCGTTCTGCAACTGCCCGACTGCGGAGACGACCACCTTGTCGCCCGCGTTCAGGCCGGAGAGGATTTCCACCATGCCCTGCTCGGTCGTCCCGGTGCGCACCATGCGATAGCGCGCGATGCCCTGGGGGTCGACCACGAACACGCCGGTGATGCCGGCGCGCTCGGCTACTGCCGCAGCCGGCACCAGGATGCCCTCGCGGCTGCCGACGGCAAACCCCACGCGCACGAAGCTGCCGCTGGACAGGCCGCTGCCCGTGGGTAGATCGATCTTCACCAGGTGGGTGTGGCTGGCCGGATCGGCTGCCGGCACGATCTGGGCGATCGTGCCTTCGATCGGCGCTTGTGTCGCATCGCCATCATGCACGACGGTCACCTTCTCGCCAGTCTTGATGCGGGCGTACAGGTCGCTGCCCACCTGGGTGCGTACCTGAAGCTTCTTCAGACCCTCGATGACCAGCACCGGCCGGCCGGGGGCGGCAAGATCGCCGGCATTGGCCATTTTCTGCGTCACCACGCCACTGATCGGCGCCACCACCGACGCATAACGCATCTGGCCCGAGGCCAGCGCGAGTCCGGCACGGGCGGCGGCAACCTGTTGCTCGGCAACCTGGTACTGCAGGCGGACCTTGTCCCACTGCAGCTTCGGAATTGCCTCTTCCTTGTACAGGGCGCCGAAGCGTTCGTAATCGAGCCTGGCATCCGCCAGCGCCGCTTCCGCCTGCGCCAATCCGGCACGGGCCTGGCTCACCTGCCCCTGGATGTCGGCGGGATCGACCACAAACAGTAATTGGCCAGCCTTGACCGATTGCCCTTCCTCGACCTTGATTTCGCGGATATAGCCCATCAGGCGCGAGGCCACCTGGACCTGATCTTCTGAAATCACCGAGCCGGGCGCTTCCACGCGCATGGTCAACGGGGCGGGCTCCACGGTCTGCACCTCGGCGGCCACCGTGCGAGCGACAGCGGCAGCCTGCCCTTCGGGAGAGTCGTGCTCGCCGCAACCGTTGATCAGACCGGTTGCCAAGGCGAGCAAGGCAACGCGCAACATGAGGGATTTAGCCATTGCGTTCATTTCGGGTTGCTCAAAGTTGGTCGGGTTGCAGACGGCCGACCGCCAGACGGGCGTTGGCGCGCTGCACCTTGAGTTCATAGCGGGCTGCCACCAGATCCGCCCTGGCCTTGTCCAGTTGGGCCTGGGCACCCAGCAGTTCGGTGATGGTCGTCACGCCGCTGCCATACCGCTTTTCCACAATGCGCTGCGCCTCGGTCGCCTGATTCACCGCCAGCTCACGCGCCGCGACCCGGCGCTGCGCTTCATCGGCACGGCGCCAGGCTTCTGCCACCTGGTAGGTAATACCGTTCTCGGCCTGATTGAGCTTCGCCGCCAGTTCGTCGTGGCTGGCCTGGGCCCGCTGGATCGCACCATCGGTGACGCCGCCGTCAAACAGCTGCCACGACACCTGGCCGCCCAACGTATAAGAATGGGCGTCGAATCCTAGCGTTTTGTCGTTGGTGTCGAAGCGCGCCAGGAGGCCGGCTTGCGGATATTTGCCGGCGCGCGCCACCTTGATGGCGGCCTGCGCAGCGTCCAGTTGGTTGCGCAGGGCGGCCAGGCCAGGATTGGATTTGAGCGCTTCGCCTTGGTAATCGGCCAGCTTGCCCGCCAATGGTCGCACCTCCACCTCTCCCGCCACGTCCAGCGGCTCCGTCAAGGGCATGCCCAACAGCAGGTGGAGTTGATCCAGGGCTTGCCGCACCGCATTTTCGGCTTGCGTCTGCTGCACCTTGACGTCCTCGAGGTGCACCTGGGCGGACAACAGGTCGCTTTTCACCACCACGCCGCCCTTGAGCAGGTTGTCGACGGTCTTGACATAGGACTCGGCTGCGTTGCGGGCTTGTTTGGCGACATCCTCATAGGCGCGCGCCGTCAGTACGCCTTCGTAGGCGCGCAGCACATCGAAAATCACCTTCTGGCGTGCCAGCACATCGCCCTGGCGCGCGGCCCGCAAATAGGCCTTGGCCTGTTCGTTGGCGCCCTCGATCATGCCGCCGGTATAGAGCGGCAACTGCGCTTCCAAGCGGGCGTTGAAATTGTTTACCGGGTCGGGGTAGTTGAGGTTTTGCGGCGCGACGTCGAGCGCGGCGGGGCCAGTGAACTCGGCTGCGCCGAAGTCGTTGAATGTGGCGTGGCGCTGCGACAGCTTGAGGCCGAAGGCATTGAGTGGATCGTCGGTGCGGGTGAGGTTGACCGAAGCCGTCAGTTTGGGCAGCCGCGCGCCTTCGCTTTGCTTGACCGCGGCTTGCGCCTGTCCAATTTGTGCGGCGGCAACGAGGATGTCCGGGTTTTGCGCCAGCGCACGCTGAACGGCCTGGCTGAAATCCAGGGTTTCGGCCCTTGCCCCGGCAGCGATAGTGAATAAGGACAGGATCGTCAGCGTTTTGAGCCGGACCGGATTTATCTTCGTATGCCGCATCAATACCCCTCGTCGAATGGGTCGCAGTAGGTGCGTGCGATAAGTATTAGAAAATAATTATATATTAATAATTTATCCGGCTCTACGTGTAGCTTATGTCCTAGCAAACTGTCGTGCTCGATGCAGTTCAGGACGGTTCGGGTTCGGGGCTCTGGTTATCCACCCGCCCGACAGCGCAGCTAATCATAAAATAGCTAATTTACGTATATATGTAGAGAAAAAAGGCGCATCGCTTGCACGGTATGCACAAACCCACAGGAGGGCGTCACGCTGATCCCGGGTCGTCAGAGGCGCGCGGGGAAACGGATGTGACCTTTGGGTGCTGGCCCGATGCCCGCATAGGCGGCCCGCGCCGTCTGCCTCTTGTGCTGCTAAGCGATGCACCGGCGGATTGCGGTGCTTCTGCTGCCGCGTCTCGTCCTGGCGCTGCCAGACCTGCCAACTCCAAGCAGTGCGTGCATCGAGCGAGGGCAAATAATGCAAAAGCCCGGCCCGCTTGCGCGTGGCCGGGTCTGCGCGAGGGCAAGTCGGCTTACTTGGTGAAACCGCAAAAAACGTCGCGCATCATGCCCAGCAGCTTCAACGTACGGGTGTCGCCCACACGATAGAATACGCGGTTGGCATCCTTGCGCGTCCGCAGCACGCCCTTGTCGCGCAGGATGGCGAGGTGCTGCGAGATGTTGCTTTGCGAGGTGCCGACATGGTCGACGATGTCCTGGACGCTGACTTCCTTGTCGCCCAGCACGCAGAGAATTTTCAGGCGCAGCGGATGCGACATGGCTTTCATAGCACGCGAGGCCTGCTCGATGTGCTCGTCCTTGTCCATGAGGTCCACTTCGTCCCAGTCAGCTGCCATATTCATTCCTCGATCCTTCTGCTCGCGTAACCGAGCGGCCTGCCTTTCGTCGCCAAAACAGCTGCCGCGCGCGCTACTTTTAATCCAACTTTGTGGATTGCGTATAGATTAGCAATCACGCATATATTAAAATATTTCCACGAAAACAAGTCAGGTTAACCAAACTTTTTCATGAAGACCGTGCCGGTTCTCCTCATCATCCTCGACGGTTTTGGCTGCCGTGCGGAGCGCGCGGACAACGCGATTGCCCAGGCCGACAAGCCCAATTGGGACCGACTGTGGAAGCACAATCCCCATACGCTCATTCATGCATCGGAATCCGAGGTGGGGCTGCCCAAGGGGCAGATGGGCAATTCCGAGGTGGGGCATCTGAACATCGGCGCGGGGCGGGTGGTTTACCAGGAGTTCACCCGCATCGACCGCGCCATCGAGTCCGGCTACTTCTACACCAATCCCGCGCTGCTGAACGCTGTGCATCTGGCACGTGACAACGCCAAGACACTGCACGTGCTGGGGTTGCTGTCGGATGGGGGGGTGCACAGCCACGAGTCGCATTTCCACGCCTTGCTCGATCTGGCGGCACGCGAGGGCCTGCACAAGGTGTGCTTGCACGTGTTTCTGGATGGTCGCGATACGCCGCCGAAAAGTGCCGAAATCTACTTGCGCCGCCTCAACGAAAAAATCGAGCAGATTGGCGTCGGGCACATTGCGTCGATGATCGGCCGCTATTACGCGATGGACCGCGACCGGCGCTGGCAGCGGGTAAAGTCCGCCTATGACCTCCTGACGCAGGGCCGCGCCGACTTCGTCGCGGAGGATGCGCTGGCCGGACTGGAGGCCGCCTACGCGCGTGGCGAAACCGACGAATTCGTCAAGGCCACGGCGCTCCTGCCGACCGACGGCAAGCCGGTGCAAATGGAAGACGGCGATTCGGTCATTTTTCTCAACTTCCGTTCCGACCGTGCGCGCCAGTTGTCGCGGCCCTTCATTGAGCCCGATTTCAGCGAATTCGAACGCGAGGTGACCCCGCGTCTCGCCACTTACTGCACGCTGACGGGCTACAGCGACGATTTCCAGGTGTCGGTCGCGTTTCCCCCCGAGCGCATCAAGAACGGTCTGGGTGAATACGTCGCCAATCTGGGCTTGCGCCAGTTGCGGATCGCCGAAACCGAGAAATATCCGCACGTGACCTTTTTCTTCAACGGCGGCGAAGAAATCTCCTTCCCGGGCGAGGATCGCGTGCTGGTGCCGTCGCCTGACGTGGCGACCTATGATCTCAAGCCCGAAATGAGCGCCTTCGAGGTTACCGACAAGCTGGTCGCGGCGATCGCCGGCAAGCAGTACGACCTGATCGTCTGTAATTTCGCCAATCCTGACATGGTCGGACATACCGGCGACCTGCAGGCTGCGATCAAGGCGATCGAGACCGTCGACACGTGCCTCGGCCGGGTGGTGGCTGCCCAGTTGGCGCGCGGCGGCGAAGTGCTGGTGACCGCCGACCACGGCAATGCGGAGTTGATGCGTGACGCCGTAACCGGCCAGCCGCATACCGCACATACGATGAATCTGGTGCCGCTGATTTACGTCGGGCGGCGCCATGCCAGTCTGGCGGAAACGGGGGCGCTCGAGGACATCAGTCCGACCCTGCTAAAGATGATGGGGCTGGCACAGCCTCCTGAAATGACCGGCGAAGCCCTGGTGCAGTTTGAGTAAGCCCGTACGCTTCGGGTAAGCTCGACAGAGTGAACTTCAAACATTTCTTCGTTCTGCTGCTGCTGTGCGGGCCCCTGTCCGTCAGCGCCAACCAGGCCGAGCGCAAGCAGTCCGAGCTCGACGCGCTCAAGCAGCGGCTGCAAACCCTGCAGCAGGATTTCCACGATACGCAGGCGCATCGCCAGGAAGCTGCCGATGAACTGCGCCAATCCGAGCGTGCCATCAGCAGCGCCGTGCGCCAGCTGCATCGGCTGGACGGAGAACGCCGACGTACCCAGAGCGATTTGCAGTCGCTTACGCAGCAGGCCGATGCGACTTCGGCCCGCATCCGCGAACAGCAGACCCATCTGGCGCAGACGCTCAAGAGCGCGTACCAGCGCGGGGAGGGCGATGCGCTCAAGCTCATCCTGAACGGTGCGAACCCCAACCAGACCGCGCGCGACCTGCGCTATCTGGCAGACCTGTCGCGCGCGCAGCAAGCCATGATCGAAACCCTGCGCGCCGATCTTGCGCAGCTGACCGCGCTGCAGCAGGAAGCCACGCAAAAAACGACCAAATTGGCAGAATTGCAGGCCGCGCACGAGGCCGAGCAGGAAAGACTGCTGGCCGACAAGCGTGCCCGCGAGCAGGTGCTGCAGAAACTCTCCGTGCAAATCCAGCAGCAGCGGCACGAGATTTCTAACCTGAAACGCAATGAACGCAGCCTGACCCAGTTGGTCGAGCGGCTCAACCGCCTGATGGCGCAGCAGGCAGCGCGCGAGGCCGCACGCGCCACCCGGCAGGCGCAGCAGAGGCGTGAGGCAGAGCGCGGCGCAACCGCCCAGCGGCGCCGTCCGGTTGGGGTCAATACCGACACGCCGGTGGCATTTCGCTCGACCGAGCCTTTTTCACGCCTGAAAGGTTCTTTGCATTTGCCGGTCGCTGGGGAACTGATGAACCGCTTTGGTGCTCCGAGAGAAGGCGGTGGGCTGAGCTGGAAGGGCTTGTTCATTCGAGCCGCCCAAGGCACGGCCGTGAAGGCGATCGCAGCCGGCCGAGTGGTGTTTGCCGAGTGGCTGCGCGGTTTTGGCAACCTCATCATTGTCGACCACGGCGACGGCTATATGAGCCTATACAGCAATAATGAAAGTCTGTATAAGCAGGTGGGAGAGCGGGTTCAGCCCGGTGACACGATCGCCGCGGTCGGCAATAGTGGCGGCCAGCCCGACACCGGTCTGTATTTTGAAATGCGGCATCAGAGCCGTCCTGTAAACCCCCTCGACTGGGTGAAGTGAGATGACACAAAAGGCAAAATTCGTACTTGTCGGTCTGGCTGGCGTACTGGCTGGCGCCGCACTGACGCTCAATCTTTCGGCTATCGCAGACAAAAACGCAGAGACGGCGCTGCCGGTCGAGGAGTTGCGCGCCTTTACCGACGTGTTTGCCCGCATCAAGAGCGATTATGTCGAACCGGTCGACGACAAGAAGCTGATCGACTCGGCCATCAACGGCATGGTCAGCGGCCTGGACCCGCATTCGGCCTATCTTGACGCCGAAGGCTTCAAGGATCTGCAGGTGGGTACGCAGGGCGAGTTTGGCGGCCTCGGCATCGAGGTCGGCATGGAAGACGGCTTCGTCAAGGTCGTATCGCCGATCGAGGACACGCCAGCCTTCAAGGCCGGAGTCAAACCCGGCGATTTGATCGTCAAGCTTGACGACACCCCGGTGAAGGGGATGAGCTTGGGCGACGCGGTCAAGCGGATGCGCGGCAAGCCAGGTTCGACGATCAAGCTCACCATTGCACGCAAGGGCGTCGATAAACCTGTCGTGCTGACCCTCACCCGCGCGGTCATCAAGATCCGCAGCGTCAAGTTCAAGCTGTTGGAAAACGGCTACGGTTACGTGCGCGTTACGCAGTTCCAGGAGCACACCGGCGAGTTGCTGGCCGATGCGTTGAACAAGCTGTACAAGGACAACAAGGCGCCGCTCAAGGGCCTGATTTTGGATCTGCGCAACGACCCGGGTGGTCTGCTGAATGGCGCGGTGGCGGTGGCGACAGCGTTCGTCAAGCCGGACAGCCTGGTGGTGTATACCGACGGCCGTACCGAGGACGCGAAGATGCGGCTGACCGCCAGCCCTGAAAACTACCTGCGCCCCATGCAGTCCGATTATCTGAAGAAGCTTCCTGATGGAGTGAAGCAGGTGCCGATGGTCGTGCTGGTCAACGGCGGTTCCGCTTCGGCCTCGGAGATCGTCGCGGGTGCCCTGCAGGACGACAAGCGCGCGGTCATCATGGGTACCCGAACCTTTGGCAAGGGGTCGGTGCAGACCATTCTTCCGATCGGAAATGGCACGGCGATCAAGCTAACCACCGCGCGCTACTTTACGCCGAGTGGTCGTTCCATCCAGGCCAAGGGCATTGAACCGGATATCGTGGTAGAGGAACCGGGAGTTCCGGAAGCGGAAGACGGATTCGGGATTCGCGAGGCTGACCTCGAACACCACCTGAGTAATCCCAACGGCGGGGATGCGACTCCTGCGGGCGAGCCGAGTGAGGTCATCAAGGCCCCGCCTGCCGAGAAGCCGGGGCCGGACAGCAAGAGTCAAAAGCCGATGTCGCTGAAGCCGGGCGAGATCGTGTCGAAGAATGATTTTCAGGTGAACCAGGCGCTGAACCTGCTGAAGGGATTGCAGATCCTGCAGGGGCGTTGAACGGATTGTGCTGTGGCTTGAGGGACGGTCACAGCACAAGCGGTGCGGTATATACTGAATGGACCCAGCGTGCCGGGAGGTGCCATGCGTCCGTGCGATCTCGAAAAAACCCGCGAAATCGTCTTTTACCCCCTGCCCATCGACCAGGCGGAGCGTGCGTTGTCGCTCCTTGCCGGGCTGGAGGGGCTGGACGTTACCGCGGGCGCGGATAGATATCGGCTACAGGTGCGTTATCACATTTGCGAGTACACCCTGGAGGGGCTGGAAACGGCGCTTGCGAACCAGGGATTCCACCTCGACAACAGCCTGCTCAGCAAGCTCAAACGCGCGCTCGCGTATTTCTGCGAGAGCGTGCAGCGGCGTAATGTCGCGGCCAACGAGCCGGACATCAAATCGCAGCAGGCTTTCATGAAGGTCTACGAGCGTCATCTCCACGGCGATTGCGACGAGACGCCGGAAGAGTGGCGCAGCTATAAATAATCCGTGCTGCCAATGGAGTTGAACGACGACCTGCTGTTGCGCTACAGCCGACATATTCTGCTGCCTGATGTCGGCGTGGCCGGGCAAACGCGGATTTCCGCTGCATCGGTGCTTATCGTCGGCGCTGGCGGGCTGGGGTGTCCGGTCGCGCTCTATCTGGGCGCCTCGGGTGTCGGGCGATTGTGGCTGGCGGACGGCGATACGGTTGACCTTACCAACCTGCAACGACAGATCGGCCATGCCACCGCGGCAATCGGGGAGAACAAGGCCGATTCGCTCGCGCGCAGCGTGCTTGCCATCAATCCTGAAATTGAGGTGCGACCCATTCGCGCAGTACTAAGCGGCGGGGCGCTGCGGGAAGCAGTGGCGGCGGTTGATCTGGTGGTCGATGCGTCGGACAACTTCGCCACTCGACATGCGGTCAACCGGGCTTGCGTGCAGCTTGGCAAACCGCTGGTGTCGGGGGCGGCGATCGGATTCTCTGGCCAGTTGGCCGTTTTCGACTCACGCCTTGCTGCTAGTCCCTGTTACCACTGCCTTTTCCCGGATCAGGCCAATGAGCCGGAAATGCGCTGTGCCGAGGCAGGCGTGTTTTCGCCGTTGGTTGGCGTCGTCGGGGCGATGCAGGCGCTGGAAGCACTGAAATATCTGGCCCAGGTTGGCGAGCCGCTGGTTGGCAGGCTGCTGCTGTGGGACGGCCTGCAGGCCCAGGTCCGCGTGATGAAGGTGCCGCGTGACCCGGCTTGTCCGGTGTGCGGGCCGGCCGCACGTCAGGCCGGGTGAACGTCGAGCAGGCGTGACAGCAGCAGGTCGATATCGCCGCCGGGCGGGCGGGTAAATCCACTTTTGGCGAACTGGTGCCAGCGCCCCACCACCACGCATTGCAGCAGGTTGGCCAGCGGACCGCTCAGTTCGGATTGCTTGTCGCCGCAAAAGCGCAGGCATTGCCGCAACTGGGCTTCGATGCGGTCGTGCAGCTGATTGATGCGTTTTTGCAGGCGCTCGTTTTCGTGAACCAGTGCGTCGCCGATCAGAACGCGCGTCATCCCGGGATTCTTCGCCGCAAAATTCAAAAGCATGCTGAGAATGGCCTCGACCTGGCCTGCAGGTGACGGCGTATCGGCGGTGATGCGTGCAATCAGTCCGAACAGGGTCTGCTCGATGAATTCGATCAGACCCTCGTACATTTGCGCCTTGCTCGAAAAATGGCGGTACAGCGCTGCCTCGGACACCCCGATACGCGCTGCCAGCGCAGCCGTCGTGATTTTTTCGGGCTGTGGTTCCTGCAGCATCGCCGCGAGCGTTTGCAGGATCTGCAAACGGCGCTCGCCGGGTTTTCTGGCTTCCCCTTGCATCGGCATCCCCCTAGTTTTTATTAGGGAGAGATTATCGCTGATGTTGGGTAGTTGGGGGTCTGGCCCGTTTTGCTTTGCGAGCAGCCAATCGGCAACGGCCATGCGATTTTCCTTGGTTGGGGGGGAAGCACATTGCTGAAATGTCCCCGGATATGCCCCCATAGTAGAAGGCATCTCGTTGGACCATAAGAGGCAAGCCGACAAAGAGAAAGCCCGGTTTTACGCGGGCTTATGGATGTTTCTGGATGGTGTTGAATTTTAAATTGGTGGGTCTGCACGGACTTGAACCGTGGACCAAGGGATTATGAGTCCCCTGCTCTAACCAACTGAGCTACAGACCCGAAAACGTGGCTGCCCCGCCAGGCTGGCAGGGCAGGGGCCTTACACTTCGCCGCTACCGGTAAAGCTTTTCAGTTTTTCGGAACGGGTTGGGTGGCGTAGCTTGCGCAGGGCTTTCGCTTCGATCTGGCGGATCCGTTCGCGCGTCACATCGAACTGTTTTCCGACTTCTTCCAGCGTATGGTCGGTATTCATTTCGATGCCGAAGCGCATCCTCAGTACCTTGGCTTCGCGCGAGGTCAGGCTGTCCAGCACTTCGCGGGTGGCGTCGCGCAGGTTGGCGTAGATCGCGGAATCGTCGGGCGACAGCGTGCTGGAATCCTCGATGAAATCGCCCAGGTGGGAATCCTCATCGTCGCCGATCGGCGTTTCCATGGAAATCGGCTCCTTGGCGATCTTCATGATCTTGCGGATCTTGTCTTCCGGCATTTCCATCTTGATTGCCAGCGTTGCCGGATCAGGTTCGATGCCGGTTTCCTGCAGGATCTGGCGACTGATACGGTTCATCTTGTTGATGGTCTCGATCATGTGCACCGGGATACGGATGGTGCGCGCCTGATCGGCGATCGAGCGGGTGATTGCCTGGCGGATCCACCACGTCGCGTAGGTCGAGAACTTGTAGCCGCGCCGGTATTCGAACTTGTCGACCGCTTTCATCAGGCCGATGTTGCCTTCCTGAATCAGATCGAGGAACTGCAGGCCGCGGTTGGTGTACTTCTTGGCGATTGAGATCACCAAGCGCAGGTTGGCCTCGATCATCTCGCGCTTGGCGCGGCGCGCCTTGGCTTCGCCGGTGGACATCTGCTTGTTGATGTCCTTGAGGTTCTTGATCGGCAGGCCGACCCGATCCTGCATCGCGATCAGCGCTTCTTGATGCGCCTTGACCTCGTACTGCACCTTGGAGAGCGTCGAGCAATACGCCTTTTTGGCTGCGATTTCCTTGTCCAGCCAGGTCAGGTTGGTTTCGTTGCCGGGGAAGGCCTTGATGAAGTGCGGGCGCGGCATGCCCGAGCGCGTGACGCAGAAGTCCATGATCTTGCGTTCGTGTGAGCGCACTTCTTCAACCGCGTTGCGGATCTGCTCGCACAGGCTGTCCACCTGGCGCACGGAGAAACGGATCGCCATCAGGAGCTCAGTGACCTCGGACTGCGCCTTCATGTGCTGCGGGCTGCCAAGGCCGTACTTCGCATGGGCGGTTTGTGCCTTTTTGTAGGCTTTGCGAATAAAGTCGAATTGCGCTAGCGCTTCGGCCTTAAGCTGCGCCAGGTTGGCGGCAGCGAGCTTGGCGCTGGCCTCCTCATCGTCGTCGTCGTCCGTTTCGTCCTCGTCCGCAGACGTGTCTTCCTCGGCGGCCGCGGCTTCGCTTTCAGCCTCGACAAAACCGTCGATCAGTTCGTCGATGCGCATCTCGTCTTTTTCGACCTGTGCCGCCATGTCCAAGATCTGCTGGATGGTAAGCGGGCACGATGAAATCGCCTGCACCATATGGCGCAAGCCTTCCTCGATGCGCTTGGCGATCTCGATTTCGCCTTCGCGCGTCAGCAGGTCGACAGAGCCCATCTCGCGCATGTACATGCGCACCGGGTCGGTGGTGCGGCCGAATTCTGAATCGACCGTGGTCAGCGCCTGCTCGGCTTCAGCGACCACATCCTCGTCAGCAACAGCGGGAGCGGCTTCCTGCATCAGCAGGGTTTCGGCGTCGGGCGCTTCGTCGTAGACTTGAATGCCCATGTCGTTGATCATGCTGATCACGCCTTCGATCTGGTCGGCGTCCAGCACCTCGTCGGGCAAGTGGTCGTTGATTTCGGCGTAGGTCAGGAAGCCGCGTTCCTTGCCCAGGATGATGAGGTTCTTCAGCTGGGTGCGGCGCGCTTCCGCCTCTACCGGCGTCAGTTCCTTCAGGGGGAGCAACGCTTCGGGTTTTTTGGCGCTACCACCTGGTTTTCTTCCACGTACAGCCACAGGTTATTCTCCGCTCAGGTTCCGCCCAGCGCATCGCGCCGGCCGAAAAAATCGTTCAAAAACCGGTAATTATACCGCAAACCGGGGCTTTGTCTTGGCGTTTCTGGCAAGCTAGGAGCGTGCCAGTTCGGTCAACTCCTGGCGTTCGCTGGCGCTCAAGCTGGCGAGCGGGCGCGTAGCCAATTCCTGCTGCCGACGCCGGCGCCAGTCGTCACGCAATTGTTTGACGGCGCCATCGAACTCGGCGTTCCAATCCCAGGATTCGTCTTTGTCGAGTAAATCGGTCATCAGTTCATCGATCAGGGGCCCCAGCGCGCTCCCCCGTGCAGCTTCCGCGAGAGCCGGGAGGCTGAGCTGGTTGAAGTCGCGCAGCCAGGTCATCAGTTCGTTCATGCGGCCGCTCAGCGGGTCATTCACGTCGAGCCAGCGTGGCTCCAGTTCCGCGGCGCGTTGCGGATTCATCAGCAGCGTCCGTGCCAGGCTGCGCAGACGCGACGGCGCCGGCCGGCGCTGCGGGCGTGGGGGCGCGGCACGGCGGGTCGCGCTGGGTTTCAGTCCAAGATGACCGAGTTCGTCCGTTTGCAGATGCGCAAGTTCCGCAATCTGCCGCTGAATCAGCCGGGCCAGCAAAGGCGCGGCGATTTTTTCGAGCAGCGGCTTGGCATCCTTGATCAGCGCCGCCCGCCCTTCCTGGCTGTCGAGCTTGCGGCCGCGTGCCAGTTCGCGTACCAGAAAGGCGGAAAGGGGTAGTGTGTCGGTGTCCAGGAGTCGCAGGAACGTGTCGTGGCCGTGGCTGCGGATGTAGCTGTCAGGGTCCTCGCCTTCGGGCAGGAACAGGAAGCTCACTTCCTTGCCGTCCTGCAAGGCTTCCAACGTGTTCTCCAGCGCCCGCCAGGCGGCCTTGCGTCCAGCCTTGTCGCCGTCGAACGCGTAGATCAGGCGATCGGTGTGGCGCAGCAGGGTACGGGCATGGGTCGGCGTGGTGGCCGTGCCGAGGGTGGCGACGGCGAATTCCACCCCGTGCTGAGCCAGCGCAACCACGTCCATATAGCCCTCGACCACGATGGCGCGCCCGGCTGTCTTGATCGCGCCGCGTGCCTCGAACAAGCCATAGATTTCAGAACCCTTGTGGAACAGGGGGGTTTCCGGCGAGTTGAGGTATTTCGGTTCGCCCTGATCGAGCACGCGCCCGCCGAAGCCGACAATCTGGCCCTTGACGTTGCGGATCGGAAACATGATGCGGTCGCGGAAGCGGTCGTAGCGCCCGTGGTCGCCGTCGATGACCAGGCCCGAAGCGGCGAGGGTACCCGCCGCGTAGTCCGTGAACACCTGCTTGAGTGGTGTCCACCCGTTCGGTGCGTAGCCGATGCCGTAGCGGGCGGCGATGGCCCCGGTCAGTCCGCGTTTTTTCAGGTATTCGATGGCGCGTGGCGTCTGCTTCAGTTGCTTCTTGTAGAACTGTGCGGCCTGCTCGAGCGCAGCCCACAGAGCGGGCGGAGGCTTGGGGCGCTCAGGTTCAGCCGAATCCGGTACCGGCAGGCCGACGTCCTGGGCCAGCGCCGCTACCGCGTCAGGAAAGCCCATGTGCTCGTATTCCATCAGGAAGCCGAGCGCGGTACCGTGGGCGCCGCAACCGAAGCAATGGTAAAACTGCTTGGTCGGGCTGACGGTGAAGGAGGGCGTTTTTTCGCTGTGGAAGGGACAGCAGGCCTGGTAGTTCTGCCCGGCTTTCTTCAGCGGCACACGCCGGTCGATGACGTCGACGATGTCGACGCGGGCGAGCAGGGTGTCGATGAAATCGCGCGGGATCATGATGTCCGCATGATAAACCCGGGGGTGCGCCGGGTGGGCTTAGCTTGCGAGACGTGCCTTGATCAGCGCGGAGACCTGCCCCATGTCAGCACGGCCGCCGAGGCGGGCCTTCAGCAGCCCCATGACCTTGCCCATGTCGCGGGCGGAGGACGCGCCGGCTTCAGCGATCGCCGCGACCACCGCGGCTTCGACCTCGGCGGCCGACAGCTGCTCGGGCAGGTAAGCCTGCAGCACGACCAGTTCGGCCTGTTCGGCCGCAACCAGATCGTCCCGGCCGGCTGCCTGAAACTGGCTGATCGAATCCTTGCGTTGCTTGATGAGTTTTTCGACGATGCTGCTGACTGCTGCATCGTCCAGTTCGGTGCGCTCGTCGACTTCTTTCTGCTTGATGGCGGCAAGCAGCAGGCGAATCGTTCCGAGGCGCGCCGTTTCCTTGGCGCGCATGGCGGTCTTCATGTCGTCAGTGATGCGTGCCTTGAGCGACATGCGTGGGGAGATTCCGTGTCAGCGCGGAATCAATACATCTTGGGCGGGAGTTGCTGGCTGCGCAGGCGCTTGCTCTGGCGCTTGACGGCAGCGGCGAGCTTGCGCTTGCGCTCGGCGGTGGGTTTCTCGTAGAACTCGCGGGCGCGCAGCTCGGTCAGCAGGCCGACTTTTTCGATGGAACGCTTGAAGCGGCGAAGGGCGACATCAAACGGCTCGTTTTCTTTGACTTTGACGTGAGGCATGTGAACGTGGCTTCCGGGAAACGGGAAAAACGAGAATAATAGCAAGCCCTTAAGGATTTTTCCAGTCCCGCTGTTTTCCCTATGTTGGTACTTGGCGTCGAATCGTCCTGCGATGAAACCGGAGTCGCGCTGTATGACAGTGCGCACGGCCTGCTTGCGCACGCCCTGCATTCGCAGATCGCCATGCACAACGACTATGGCGGGGTGGTGCCCGAACTGGCGTCGCGTGACCATATTCGCCGGGTCTTGCCTCTGACGCGCCAGGTGTTGGCGGAGAGCGGGCGCACGCTGACCGATATCGATGGGATCGCCTACACACAGGGCCCGGGGCTCGCCGGTGCCTTGCTGGTGGGGGCGGGCATGGCGCGTGCGCTGGCCTTTGCGCTGAATATCCCGGCGGTCGGCGTGCACCACCTCGAAGGCCACATGCTGTCGCCGCTGATTTCCGATGCGCCGCCTGAATTCCCGTTCGTCGCCTTGCTGGTGTCGGGCGGCCACACGCAGTTGATGCTGGTATCGGGCGTCGGCCGCTACTCGCTGCTGGGCGAGACGCTCGACGACGCTGCTGGTGAGGCCTTCGACAAGACCGCGCAACTGCTGGGACTGGGCTACCCAGGCGGGCCGGCGTTGTCGAAACTGGCGGCCACAGGTGAAGCCAGCCGCTTCACCCTGCCGCGCCCGATGCTGAATTCGGGCGATTTCGATTTCAGCTTCAGCGGGTTGAAGACCGCGGTGCTGACGCTGGTGCGCAAGGTCGGGCTGCGGGAGGCGGCGGACATCGCGGCGGCGTTCCAGGCGGCGGCAGTGGAGGTGCTGGTGAGCAAGAGCCTGGCGGCCTGCGTGCACAGCGGCGCAAGCCGGCTGGTGGTCGCTGGCGGGGTGGGGGCCAACGCGCATTTGCGTGAGCGGCTGACGCGCGAGGCCGCAGTGCGCGGCATCAGCGTGTTCTATCCGCGGCTGGAGTTCTGCACCGACAACGGCGCGATGATCGCCTACGCCGGCGCCCAGCGCCTGGCCCACGCGACCCGGGATCTGGCGTTCGCGGTCAAGCCGCGCTGGGAACTGGCGACGCTCGAGGCCGTGTAAGCTGGGGACAGCTCACCGCCGGAACATCGGATAGGCCTCGCGAAAGGCCTTGAGCCATTTCTCGCCGCCGGCGAAGTGCGCGATCTGATCCGGAAACAGCAGAAAGCCCACCAGCGCCGCCATCAGGCAGACCAGAACCACGGTGCCGAAAATGCTCTCCGGCCGCAGCACGCCCCAGTAGCGGCTGACCAGGAACAGCGTGTCCTTCTTGTGTTCCGACATCGACAGCCAGCGCCGCAATAATTTGACCGCGAGATAGGCAGCGTAGCCGCCGGCCAGCGAGGCGAACACGATGCGGAAGATGGCGAACACGTCCAGCCCGCCGCCGAGATACTCGTGATACAGCCATGACACGAACCCCAGCGACAGCGATGCCAGGATCGCGATGGCAACGTTGATGAACAGCCGCCGGCGCTCGCGCGCGAGGTCGCGCTGCCGCTCGATGAAGAAACTGTCGACTTCGCGCTTGAAGTATTCGACCTTTTCCTGCACCAGCGACGAGAATTCCGCCTTGGCGTGGGCGATGCGCGCGTCCATCAGCGTGCCCAGCCTTTCGCTGGCATAGTCGACCAGTTCGCGAACGTCGTCCTTGGTGAACTGCCGCTGCGCGTGCAGTTCGTCGGAAATCTTGTCGAGCTTGGTGTCGATTTCCTGGCTGGCGCGCCAGATGACGTCCTTCAGTTCGGTGCCTGCCTGTGAGACGCCCTCCTTGACCACCCCCGATAGACGCTCGCCGGCGAGGTCGATTGCTTCGCGCGATACCTCGGCGAGGCTTTCTTTTGCGTGTTCGATGCTTTTGTCGAAGAAGGCCATATTCGAGTGAGCGGGGTTCAGGAACCGGTGCCGATGCGTCCTTCCTCGCCGGATGCCAGTTTGATGAGGTTGCTCTTGTGACGATAGACCAGCAGCAGCGCGATCACCAACACGGTTATGGCCGTATTGCCCCAGCCCATTAGCAGTCCCGTGTATACCGGCGCGAGCGCGGCGGTGGTCAGCGCGGCCAGTGAGGAAATGCGGAACACCGTGGCGATGAGTAGCCAGGTCGCCAGACACGCCAGCCCAAGCCAGGGATTGAGCCCGATCAGCACGCCAAGCGCGGTGGCGACGCCCTTGCCGCCCTGGAAACGAAAAAATACCGGGAACAGGTGGCCAATGAAGACCGCCAGCGCGCACAGCAGGACAAGGTCTTCGACGAGGCCGAACTGGGGAGCCAGTACACGCGCCGCCGCCACCGCCACCCAGCCCTTCAGCGCATCGCCGAGCAGCGTCAGCACGGCTGCCGCCTTGCGCCCGGTGCGCAGCACGTTGGTGGCGCCGGGATTGCCCGATCCGAAGCTGCGCGGGTCGGGCAGGTGCATGGCGCGGCTGACGATCACGGCAAAGGACAGCGAGCCGAGCAGGTAGGCAACAGCAACAAACAACAGCGAGGTCATAGACAAGTCAGTAAAATGGCGGGTTTTGGGTGGGCCCGTTGGCGGGCGGTGCGATGGATATTCTATTTTTGCGAGACTTTCGTCTCGAACTGATTATCGGCATATACGAGTGGGAACGCAAAGTGCCACAGCCGGTGCGGCTCGATCTCGAAATCGGCCTGCCTGACAGCAAGGCAGGCGGCACCGACAACGTGGCTGACACCATCGACTACGGCGCAGTGGCCAAGCGGGTAAAGGAATACCTGCACAACGCGCCGCAGCCTATCACCCTGGTCGAGTCGGTTGCCGAGCATGTCTCTGCCATCGTGCGCGATGAGTTCGGCGCACCGTGGGTCAAGGTGTCGGTGACCAAGTTCGCCATCGTGCCGGGCATCAAGGAACTCGGCATCACCATCGAGCGCGGGTCGCGCCCGTGAACTTCGAGCACGTGGCCGCCATGGCGGTCATCCTGCTGGCGGCGTATTTCATTCGTGGCATCACCGGCTTCGGCTCTGGGCTGATTTCAGTGCCCTTGCTGGCCCTGTTTTTGCCGTTGAAGTTCGTGGTGCCGCTGATCCTGCTGCTGGATTTCACCGCCTCGGTCGTGCTTGGCGGTTTCCATTTCAGGCGCGTGAAATGGGGCGAGATCGGCGTGCTGATTCCGTTCGGCATCGCCGGCGTGGTGCTGGGCACCAATCTGCTGGTCAATTTGCCACCTGAACCGATGCTGTTTGCCCTAGCCGGATTTGTGCTGGTCTTCGCGTTGCGCAGCATGTTCAACATCCGCAGCGACAAGCCGATTTCGCGTGGCTGGGCCGTGCCGGCCGCGCTTACCGGCGGTACGGTGGGCGCGTTGTTCGGCACCGGCGGACCGCCGTATGTGATTTACCTGAGTCACCGTATCCACGACAAAGGCGATCTGCGCGCGACCTTTTCTGCGCTGTTTTTTACCGATGGAATGTCGCGCATCGTCAGTTTTCTGGTGGCCGGACTGCTGCTGAACGCGAAGGTATGGCTGGCGTACCTTGCCGCGCTGCCGGTCATGCTGGGCGCACTCTATCTGGGCGGGCGGGCGCACGTGGGCCTGAGCCCGGAACAGATGACGCGGCTGGTGGGCGTGCTGCTCCTGGTGTCGAGCGTGTCGCTGGTGTTCAAGGCCTTGCACGTATGAACACGCGCGAATCGCTGCACTTCCAAGCCGTGTCGTTCAGCGGCCTGGCGTCCGGCGCCCGCCTCATCGTGCTGGGGGCGGTGCACGGTAATGAAACCTGCGGAACACAGGCGATCCGCCGCGTGATTGGGGAGATCGAATCCGGGCAGTTGGGTATCGTTGCGGGCTGCGTGACCTTCGTTCCGGTCACCAACCCGCTGGCCTATGCCCGCCACCAGCGCATGGGCGACCGCAACCTCAACCGCAATCTTGCGCCGACCGATATGCCCCGCGAATTCGAGGACCGCATCGCCAACTGGCTGTGCCCGCTGCTTCGGCAGCACGATGCGCTCCTCGACCTGCATTCGTTTCACACCGCAGGCGAGCCGTTCGTCATGCTGGGGCCGGAGGATAACCAGGGCACGCTGGAGCCGTTTGCACGCTCGGCCGAAGAAACCGCGCTGGCGCTGCGCCTGGGCGTGCACCGCTTCGTCGACGGCTGGCTCGATACCTACGCCGCTGGCGTCGCGCGTCGTCTGGCAGCGGGGGCGTCGGCACGCGAGGCCGATGTGCATTACGGCGTGGGCACGACTGAATACATGCGTGCCCAGGGAGGCATTGCGCTCACCCTCGAATGCGGGCAGCACGACGATCCCGTCGCGCCTCAGGTAGCCTACCAAGCCATTCACAATACGCTGGCGCATCTGGGCCTGACGGCCGGAACGAAGCCGGTTGTGGTGACCGAGACCGAGGCCTTGCGCCTGTATCAGGTCGTTGACCGCGCTCATGCTGATGATCAATTCGTACGTAATTGGGCCAGCTTCGATCGCGTGCGCATGGGTGAACCCATTGGCATACGTCACGACGGCACGCCGGTGGCGGCTGATCGTGACGGCTATATCGTGTTCCCGAATCCCAGTGCGCAGCCAGGGCAGGAGTGGTTTTATCTGGCGTGGCGGAGTGCGCGGGTGTGACGCCTAGCCACGCGGATGGTGTTGTGCGTGCAACTGCTTCAGACGTTCGCGCGCCACATGCGTGTAGATCTGCGTGGTGGAAATGTCGCTGTGGCCGAGTAGGATCTGCACAACCCGCAGGTCGGCGCCATGGTTCAGTAGGTGGGTGGCAAAGGCGTGGCGCAGGGTGTGCGGCGACAGCGGGCGCGTGATGCCGGCCGCGAGGGCGTGCCGCTTGATGAGATACCAGAATCCCTGGCGCGTCATGCCGTCACCACGTGCTGTTACGAACACCGCATCACTCAGGCTCTTTTCCAGCAGTACTGGGCGCGCATCTGTCATATAGCGCCGCAGCCACTGTACCGATTCCTCGCCCAGCGGCACCAGCCTGTCCTTGTTGCCCTTTCCAGTGACGCGCAGCACCCCATCGCTGAGATTGAGCGCCGTCACCTTCAGACCCACCAGTTCCGATACCCGCAGGCCGGTGGCATACAGCGTTTCCAGCATCGCGCGGTCGCGCAGCCCCAGTGGCGTGTCGGCGTCGGCGGAGTCGAGCAGGCGTTCGACATCCGCCTCGGTCAGCGTCTTGGGCAGTGCGCGTGGCAGCTTGGGGCGATCCAGATTGAGCGTGGGGTCGCTGGCGACCAGGTTTTCGCGCAGCAGAAAGCGGTAAAAACGCTTCAGCGCGGAGCTGTAGCGCGCTGCGCTGCGCGGTTGGCTGCGGCGGGCAAAGCGCCACGCCAGATAGGCTTCGATGTCGCCCGCCACGACAGCATCCAGACGCCGGTCTCGTTCTTTCTCCAGCCAGGCGGCGAAGGTTTTCAGGTCATGTCGATAGGCGGCCAGCGTCAAGTCGGCCAGTCCGTCTTCCAGCCAGAGATGATCGCAGAACCGGTCAATCAGGGCATCGCTCATGCGCCAGCAACCAGGTTTTCACGTTGAGCGGCTCGCCGCTCGATGAGTGCATGAATCCGCCCAGCCCGTGTGCCGCCACCACGCGGTGACAGGGAATCAGAATCGGCAGGGGGTTGGAACCGCATGCCTGGCCTACCGCCCGCGCCGCCGAGCCAAGCTGTTTGGCCAGCGTGCCATAGGTGGTCGGGTGCCCTGCCGGGATGTTCATTAGCGCATGCCACACGCGCAGTTGAAACGGTGTTCCCAATGGCACGAAGAGCAGGCCGAAGGTATGGGCGGGATTTTGCCAGTAGGCTTCCAGTTCGCGGGCCAGATATCGTGCGCGGGTGTCCAGGCGGCTGGACGCGGGTGTGCCTGCGGGGAGAAAATCCAGTCGCGTCAGTGCGTCGCCGGTAAAGCTTGCACCGAGGCGGCAAGGCGGCGCGTCCAGAATGGCATCGTAATCGTGCATGCGAGAATTCTACCCCCCGGCCAAAACAAAAAACGCCCGCATGAAGCGGGCGTTTTGTTGTTGCGGCAAGAAACGCTGTTTATTCGGCAGCTTTGGCTGCGGCCTTGCGGGCGGGTAGCTTTTCCTTGATGCGCGCCGACTTGCCGGAGCGCTCGCGCAGGTAGTACAGCTTGGCGCGGCGGACGTCGCCGCGGCGCTTGACTTCAACGCTGGCGACCAGCGGCGAGTAGGTCTGGAAGGTGCGCTCGACGCCTTCGCCGGCGGAGATCTTGCGCACGGTAAAGGCGGAGTTGAGGCCGCGGTTGCGCTTGGCAATGACCACGCCTTCGTAGGCCTGCAGACGCTCGCGGTTGCCTTCCTTCACCTTCACCTGGACCACGACGGTGTCGCCGGGGGCGAAATCGGGGAGGGTCTTGCCCAGGCGGGCGATTTCTTCCTGTTCGAGTTGCTCGATGATATTCATGATGTTTCCTTGCATCTGGCGGGAGAGGTGCGCCTCCGGGTCGGTCAGACCCTCGGGCGGACATCACGCCGTTTCACATGGCCCCGAGAGGGGCCGCTCTTTTCCGCCTTGCCCGTAAAGGCAAGCCGGTCAATCCTGTTCCTTGTGCGTCCGGTACAACAGGTCGGGCCGCAGTGCGGCGGTAAGCCGCATGCTTTCTTCGTGCCGCCACTTGGCAATCGCCGCGTGGTTTCCGCTTTTCAACACTTCCGGCACCGCCATGCCCTGCCAGACTTCTGGCCGGGTGTAGTGGGGGCAGTCCAGCAAGCCATTGGTGAACGAATCCTGGGTTGCCGACTCGGCGTCGTTCAGCGCACCCGGCAATTGTCGGATGATTGCATCCATCAGCGCCAGCGCAGGCAGTTCCCCGCCCGACAGGACGAAGTCGCCGAGCGAAATTTCCTCGTCCACACGGCGCTGCAGCAACCGCTCGTCAATGCCCTCATAACGTCCGCACAACAATACCAGCGCGGACTTTTCCTTCAGCCCCATCACCCGCTGGTGGGTCAGCGGGCGGCCCCTGGGCGAAAAATGCACCACCCAGGGCGCCGCATTCTCGCCGGCCAGATCCTGCTCGATCGCGTTCAACGTCCGATCCAGAGGCTCTGCGAGCATCAGCATCCCCGGGCCGCCGCCGTAAGGCCGGTCATCCACCGTGCGATGCGCATCGTCGGTGAAATCGCGCGGATTCCATGCCTTGAAGCGGTACAGCCCGCGATCCAGCGCCCGTCGTGTGATACCGTAATCCAGTACGGCATCGAATATCTCGGGGAAGAGCGTGACCGCATCGAAGCGCATCAGTAGTCTTCGCCCCAGTCCACCTCGATCTGTCCGCCTGCCAGGTCCACCTTGCCGACAAATTGCGCGACAAAGGGAATCAGGTGTTCGCGCTTGCCCTTGATAACCAACACGTCGTGGGCCCCGGTTTCCATCAGGCTGTCTACCTTGCCCAGTTCGATGCCTTCGCGGTTGACCGCGGTCAGGCCGATCAGATCGGACCAGTAGTACTCGTTTTCTTCAGGCGGCGGCAGTTCGCTGCGCGCCACGGTGATTTCCTGGCCACGCAGGGCATACGCCGCGTCGCGGTCATCGATACCGGCTAGTTTGGCTACTACAGTGTTGCTGTGGTCCTGGACTTCCTCGACCGTGTAATGCGCCTGCCGCTCGCCGCGCCCGACACGCCAGGAACCGAAAGCCATCAGTGCGCCAGGGTCTTCACTGTAGGGCTGGACCTTGACCCAGCCCTTGATGCCGAACGGGGCGGCGATGCGCCCCATCACGACCCAGGCTTTATTTTCGGCCAAATCAGGCAGCGGCAGCGGACTTGTTCTGCTTGACCAGGCGGGCGACCGTGTCGGACATCTGCGCACCGTTGCTCACCCAATAGCCAATGCGTTCCTGATCGAGGCGGACGGCTTCGGCGCCTTCGGCCGCGACCGGGTTATAGAAGCCGACGCGCTCGATGAAGCGACCATCACGGCGGCAGCGCGAATCGGCCACCACGACGTTGTAGAAAGGACGGTTTTTGGCGCCGCCGCGCGAAAGACGAATAACGACCATGATTCAACCCACCGGTAAACGGAGAAAACCGCGAATTATACCCAAAATCCCCCAACTTGCCAGTGGGGAAGGATCACCGCATTCCCGGGAGCATGCCTTTCATGCCGCGCATCATCTTGCCCAGCCCACCCTTGCCCATCATTTTCATCATCTTTTGCGCCTGCTCGAACTGGTTCAACAGCTTGTTCACTTCCTGCACCTGCACCCCGGCGCCGGCGGCGATGCGGCGCTTGCGCGAAGCCTTGATGATTTCGGGTTTGCGCCGCTCCAGCGGGGTCATGCTATTGATAATGCCTTCGACGCGGTTGATCGCCTTTTCATCGGCGCCCGCAGGGATCGGCATCTGTCCGGCACCCGGCAGCTTGTCCATCAGCGCGGACAGCCCGCCCATTTTGCGCATTTGCTGGATCTGCGCCTTGAAGTCCTCGAGATCGAAATCCTTGCCCTTCTTGACCTTGTCGGCGAGTTTCTTGGCTTCGGCAAGGTCGACCGAACTCTGTGCCTGCTCGATCAGCGAGAGCACATCGCCCATGCCGAGGATCCGCTGCGCCATGCGCTCGGGATGGAATGCTTCCAGCCCGGTGGGTTTTTCGCCGACGCCGATGAACTTCACTGGCTTGCCGGTGATGTGGCGCACCGACAGAGCGGCGCCGCCACGCGCGTCGCCATCGAGCTTGGTGAGTACCACACCGGTGAGCGGCAGCGCCTCGTTGAACGCCTTGGCGACGTTGACTGCATCCTGACCCTGCATGGCATCGACGACAAACAGCGTCTCGACCG
The DNA here is from genome assembly GCA_050258175.1 of Hyphomicrobiaceae bacterium. Classification (GTDB taxonomy): domain Bacteria; phylum Pseudomonadota; class Gammaproteobacteria; order Burkholderiales; family Thiobacillaceae; genus Thiobacillus. The sequence goes on along the minus strand of JBLMYH010000012.1, from coordinate 9,906 downwards.
GCTTGGCCGCGGCGTGCAGCGCCTTGATCTCGGCCATCATCGCCGCGTCGATCGCAAGCCGGCCGGCGGTGTCGACGATCAGTACGTCGTAAAACTGTTTGCGCGCATGGTCTTGCGCCGCCTGCGCAATTTTTAGCGGGTCGCGTTCATCGCCTGCCTCGAAAAAGCTGACGTCGAGCTGTTTGGCGAGTTGCCGCAACTGGTCAATGGCGGCCGGACGGTAGACGTCGGCCGAGGCAAGCAGGACCTTCTTCTTGCGGTTCTTCAGCAGCAGCGCGAGCTTGCCGCTGGTAGTGGTCTTGCCCGAGCCCTGCAGGCCGGCCATCAAAATCACGGCGGGCGGTGTTGCGGCGAGGTTCAGCTCGGCGTTTGCGCCGCCCATCAGCCGGGTGAGCTCTTCGTGGACAATGCCGATCAGCGCTTGGCCTGGCGACAGGCTGGTCAGCACCTCCTGACCCAGTGCCCGGGTCTTGACCGCTTCGATGAAGTCCTTGACCACTGGCAGCGCGACGTCGGCCTCGAGCAGGGCGAGGCGCACTTGGCGCAAGGTGTCCTGCACGTTGGCTTCGGTGATGCGTGCCTGCCCGCGCAGGGATTTGACGACGCCGGCGAGGCGTCCGCTGAGATTTTCTAACATGGCTTCCTTGTTGCCGCTATGGACGGCATGGATAATGAGGCTGGCTGAATCCAATATTCATTTTAACGAATGTCCCCGCTATTGCTGGTTACTTTGTGTGTGAGCGCGCTGTATGGCTGGATCGCCTGGCGTCTGCAGCGTGCGCCGTCCGCGATCTCGGTGCGCGTATTGACGCCGCTGGCCCTGCTGGCGCATGGCGCGCTGATCTTCAACTCGGCGCTGGGGCAGGGCGATATCCGCCTGGGATTCGGTAATTCGCTGTCGACCATTTTATGGCTGACCGCCCTGGTTTATTGGCTGGCGAGCCAGGGTGCACCGCTGGCTCGCCTGCAGTCGTGGGTCAGCGGGCTCGCGGCAGTCTCCGTCCTGCTCATGGCCGTATTCACCGAGACCCACCCAATTCCCGATTCACAGGCGCTGGCCCTGCGGGCCCATCTGGTGGTGTCTTTTCTCGCCTATGGTTTGCTGGCTGTAGCCGCCCTGCACGCGGTCATGATGACTATGCTGGAAAAACAGCTGCATCGCGGTGCCCTGTTGCAGGGCGGCGCACCGCCCTTGCTGACGCTGGAGGCGATGTTGTTCAAGACCATTGGCGTCGGGTTTGCTCTGTTGACCCTGGCGGTTTTCAGCGGGGTGTTCTTTTCGGAGGAGCTGTTCGGCACACCGCTGCAGTTTTCCCACAAGATCGTGTTTGCCATCCTCTCCTGGTTGGTATTCGGTGGCTTGCTGCTGGGCCGGCATTTTCGCGGCTGGCGGGGGCGTACGGCGCTGTACTGGACGATCACCGGCTTTACCCTGTTGCTGCTGGCCTATCTGGGTACCCAGTTTGTGCTGGAAATCGTGCTCAGGCGTTGAGGCAATGTTGATTGGATAGTTTTTCCACCGGTACGCTTTTTACCGTACTCGCGATTTTGCTGCTGACGTCGGCGTTTTTTTCCGCGTCCGAGACTGCGATGATGGCGATCAATCGTTATCGGCTGCGCCATGCGGCAGACTCGGGCGTGCGTGGCGCGATGCGTGCGCAAGCGTTGCTGGACAAGACCGACAAGCTCCTGGGCGTGATCCTCCTCGGCAACAATCTCGTCAATTCCGCCTCGGGAACGTTGTCTGCGGTGCTGGCCATACGGCTGTTCGGCGCTGGCGAGATCGTTCTGTTCACGGCAACGCTCTTGCTTACCTTCCTGATCTTGGTATTCAGCGAGGTCACGCCCAAGGTGCTGGGTGCTTCCTTCCCCGAACGGGTGGCCTATCCCGCAACGCTTTTGCTTACGCCTTTGTTGAAGCTGGCGTACCCGGTGGTATGGTTCGTGAACCTTTTTGTTCAGGGCATCTTGCGGCTGTTGCGAATCAAGCAGCCCGAGCCGGGGCAGGGCAACAGCCTCGGCTTGGAAGAACTGCGGACCATCGTGCTGGAATCGTCCGGCAGGCTGCCGCGGGAGCACCACAGGATTCTGATGAATCTGCTGGAGCTTGAGGACGTCACCGTGGATGACGTGATGACGCCGCGCAACCAGATCGAGTCCATCGATATCGAGGACGATCCCGAGCGCATGCGGCAGCAGATTTCCACCAGCCATCACACCCGGCTGGTGGTGCATGCGGGCTCGTCCGACAATCTGCTCGGTGTGCTGCATGTACGCCGGGTGTTGCACGCGCTGACTGGCGAGGAACTGGACCCGGACACCTTGAAAGCCAATCTCGAGGCGCCCTACTTCGTGCCCGCGGGTACGCCGCTGTTTACCCAGTTGCGTAATTTCCAGTCAAGCCGGAGGCGGCTGGCGCTCGTGGTCGATGAATATGGGGAGCTTCAGGGTCTTGTGACGCTGGAAGACCTGCTGGAAGAAATGGTTGGCGAGTTCACCACACAGGCGCCGTCGGATACGGGGTATTTGCGGCGCGACGAAGATGGCAGCTGGCTGGTCGAGGGCTGCGTCCTGCTGCGCCATCTGAATCGCAAGCTGGGGTTGTCGCTGCCGTTGGATGGCCCGAAGACGTTGAATGGCCTGCTGCTCGAGCAATTCGAGGACATCCCCGAGGCGGGCGTGAGCCTCAAGTTAGGCGATGTGCCGGTGGAAATCGTGCAGACACAGGACCGCGCGGTCAAGATGGCGCGCATCTATCTGCCGGCAACGGATGAAGTCCTGTCCAAGAACGCCTCAATTTAGTCGAAAGATCGCCGTTAAGGCCAGTGATTCCCTGCGCTCTGCCGCGTCGCGGCGGGTGCAGGGGCGATGATTTGACGCTGGACTTGTCTGGAATCGAGCTATGGCAGCTGTGACAAACACCAACAATTTAACCGGGCTGGCGCGTGCCATGGTCAACCATGGCTGGTTGTCCGAGGACGACGCCGAAGGGGTGTGGAAACGCGCCAGCCAGTCGGGCGACTCGTTTGTGACGGAATTGATCAAGGGACGGCGTTTCAAGGCCGATCAGGTCGCCGAATTCGCGGCCGTCTCGTTCGGTTTTCCCTACCTTGATTTGAACGCCATGGATCACGAGAGCTTGCCGCAGGGGCTGCTCGATCCGAAGCTGGTGCAGAAGCGGCGCGTCCTTGCCCTGTATCAGCGGGGCAACAAACTGTATGTGGCGACGTCCGACCCCACGCACCTGCAGGCAATGGACGAGGTCAAGTTCCAGACCGGGCAGGCGGTGGAACCGGTGGTGGTCGAGGACGATAAGCTCGGCAAGCTGATCGAGAAGGCGGGCGAGGCGGCCGACAACACGCTGGCCGTGTTGAACGCCGAAGACCTCAATCTTGATTTCATCGATGAAGAGGCCCAGGCGGCACATCAGGACACCGGGGGCATCGAAATCGACGATGCCCCGGTGGTGCGCTACCTGCAAAAAATCATGCTCGACGCCATTAACCTGGGGGCGTCCGATATCCATTTCGAGCCGTATGAAAAGTATTACCGTATCCGCTACCGGCGTGATGGCGTCCTGTCCGAGGTAGCGCAGCCGCCGATGGCGATCAAGGACAAGGTCGCTTCGCGCATCAAGGTATTGTCGCGGCTGGATATCTCGGAAAAACGCGTGCCGCAGGACGGGCGCATGAAGATGGTGCTGTCGAAGAACCGCGCCATCGATTTCCGGGTCAGCACCCTACCCACCCTGTATGGCGAGAAGATCGTCATGCGTATTCTCGATCCTACCAGTGCCCAATTGGGGATCGAGGCGCTGGGTTACGAGCCGTGGCAGAAGGATCTGCTGCTGAATGCGGTGCAGCGGCCGTACGGCATGGTGTTGGTGACGGGCCCGACGGGCTCCGGCAAGACGGTGTCGCTCTATACCTGCCTCAACATCCTTAACAAGCCCGACGTCAATATTTCCACGGCGGAAGACCCGGCGGAAATCCAGTTGCCCGGGATCAATCAGGTCAACGTCAACGACAAGGCGGGGCTGACCTTCTCCGCGGCGCTGAAATCCTTCCTGCGGCAGGATCCCGACGTCATTATGGTCGGCGAAATCCGTGACCTGGAAACCGCCGATATCGCCATCAAGGCCGCGCAAACCGGTCATATGGTGATGTCTACCCTGCACACCAACGACGCGCCCGGAACCCTCACCCGGCTGTTGAACATGGGGGTGGCTCCCTTCAACGTGGCCTCTTCGGTCATTCTGATCACCGCGCAACGTCTGGGGCGGAAGCTGTGCAGTTGCAAGCAGCCGGCCGATATTCCGCCGGAAGCCTTGCTGGCTGCGGGCTTTACCGAGGATCAGCTCGATGGCACGTGGAAGCCCTACAAACCGGTGGGCTGCGATATCTGTGGTGGCACAGGATACAAGGGGCGGGTGGGCATCTACCAGGTCATGCCGATTACCGATGCCATGACCCGCATCATCCTCAAGGGCGGGAATGAATCCGATATTGCCGATCAGGCACGACGCGAAGGTGTGCTCGACCTGCGCCAGGCAGGTCTATTGAAAGTGAAATCCGGTCTCACCTCGTTGGAAGAGGTCGAGGCCGTTACCAACATTTAAGGAATTTCCTCTATGGCTACAGCGGCAAAGGCAGTCAAGGACGCCACCTTCCTGTGGGAAGGCATGGACAAACGGGGTAAGAAGATCAAAGGCCAGTTGCTGGCGGGGGGGGAGGCCATGGTCAATTCCCAGCTGCGCAGGCAAGGCATTACCGTCACCAAGGTCAAGAAGCAAAGCACCCTGTTCAGCAGTGCGAAGAAGATCACCGACAAGGACGTCACGCTGTTCACCCGCCAGCTGGCGACCATGATGAAGGCGGGGGTGCCCTTGCTGCAGTCTTTTGAGATTGTGGCGCGCGGGCACTCCAATCCCTCGATGCAGCGCCTGCTGCTGGAAATCAAGGCGGACATCGAAAAGGGCAGCAGCCTCACCCAGGCATTCGGGCGCCATCCGCTGTATTTCGACGCGCTGTTCTGCAACCTGGTGGGGGCGGGCGAATCGGCCGGTATTCTCGAAGGCGTGCTCGACCGTCTCGCGGTCTACAAGGAAAAGATCCTCGCCATCAAGAGCAAGATCAAGTCCGCGCTGTTCTATCCGCTTTCCATCATCGTCGTGGCGTTCGTCATCACGGCCATCATCATGATTTTCGTGATCCCGGCGTTCAAGGAACTGTTCGCCAGCTTTGGCGCTGACCTGCCGGCGCCGACCCTGGTGGTCATGGCGCTCTCTGACTTCTTCGTCAAGTGGTGGTGGGCGATCTTCGGCGCCATCGGCGGCGGCCTCTATGCGTTCTTCTGGACGTGGAAGCGCTCGCGCAAGGTGCAGATGTTCATGGATCGCCTCATGCTCAAGCTGCCGATTTTCGGTCCGGTCATCGAAAAGGCCACGATCGCGCGCTGGACGCGTACGCTGGCCACCATGTTTGCCGCCGGCGTGCCGCTGGTCGAGGCGCTGGAATCAGTCGGCGGCGCGTCGGGCAACCAGGTATTCGTCGAGGCCACCCATAAAATCCGCAGCGAAGTGTCGACCGGTATGGCGTTGACGCAGGCCATGCAGAATGCCGCACTCTTCCCCAATATGGTGCTGCAAATGGCGGCCATCGGCGAAGAATCCGGTTCGCTCGATTCCATGCTGAACAAGGTTGCCGACTTCTATGAGGCGGAAGTCGATGATGCCGTGGAGGCCCTGTCAAGCCTGATGGAGCCGCTCATCATGGTGGTGCTGGGTACGCTGATCGGCGGCATGGTGATCGCCATGTACATGCCGATCTTCAAGATGGGCGCGGTCGTAGGGTGATAGGTCTTCTGCAAACCGAACCGGGCCTGTTCACCGGGCTGGTCTTTCTCTTCGGCCTGCTGGTGGGCAGTTTCCTCAACGTCGTCATCCATCGGCTACCGAAGATGATGGAAGCCGACTGGCACGTGCAGTGCGCCGAACTGCGCGGCGAAACCCTGGCCGAAGTTCCTCGCTACAATCTGTGGTTGCCGCGCTCGGCGTGCACCCGGTGCGGGCATCAGATTACTGCGCTGGAGAATATCCCGCTGCTGTCGTGGCTATGGCTGCGCGGGCGCTGCTCCGCCTGCAAAACACCGATCAGTGCCCGCTATCCGCTGGTTGAACTGCTGACCGCGCTGTTGTCGGCGGCGGTGGCATGGAAGTGGGGCGCCAGCATGCAGACTGCGGGGGCGCTGCTTCTGGTATGGACGCTGATCGCGCTGGCCTTCATCGACCTCGATACCACCCTGCTGCCAGACAGTCTCACGCTGCCGCTGCTGTGGTTGGGGTTGCTGTTCAATCTGAACGGGGTTTTCGTCAGCCTGCCAGATGCCGTCATCGGTGCCATGGCTGGCTATCTGGTGCTGTGGTCGGTGTACTGGCTGTTCAAACTGGCTACCGGCAAGGAGGGCATGGGATTCGGCGACTTCAAGCTGCTGGCGGCCGTCGGCGCCTGGCTCGGCTGGCAGATGCTGCCCGTCGCGCTGTTGCTGTCGTCGGTGGTGGGCGCGGTAATCGGCGTTGCGATGATCGTGCTGGTGCGGCATGACCGCCGCGTGCCGATCCCGTTTGGCCCGTATCTCGCGGGGGGGGGGCTGGTGGCGCTGTTGTTTGGTGCCGATCTGACGCAGGCCTACCTCGCGCAGTTCTGATGTTCACGGTCGGCCTCACCGGCGGGATCGGTTCCGGTAAGTCGACCGTTGCCGACTTGTTCGCTGAACTGGGTACGCCGGTGATCGATACCGATGTCATCGCGCGCGAGTTGACCGGGCCGGGCGGCGCAGCCCTGAATGCGGTCCGCGCGGCGTTCGGCGAGACGGTGATACGGGCCGACGGCACGCTGGATCGCGCCGCCCTGCGCCGGCGTGTATTCGCCGATGCCAGGGCGCGGCGCCAACTCGAAGCCATCCTGCATCCCCGCATCAGGCAGGCTGTGGAGCAGAGACGCGCGTTGCTGACTGCACCGTATGCGCTGGTCGTGATTCCGCTGCTGGTAGAAACCGGTGGCTATCGGGATGTGCTGGATCGCGTGCTGTTGGTCGATTGCCCCGAAGACCTGCAGATAGCGCGGGTAATGGCGCGCAGCGGACTCGCGCAGGACGAGGTGGAAGCCATGCTCGCGGCACAGGCAGGACGCTCCGAGCGCCTTGCGGCGGCCGACGACGTCCTCCTCAACACGGACTCTCCCGACGCATTGCGCCCCCAGGTCGCAGCGCTGCACCAGCGTTACCTGGCGTTTTCTGCCGGGCGGTCGTCTTGATTTTCCGCCTGGATAGGCGACAATCCGCTAAATCAAACCAACGCGTTGCGGCGTGATCCACTACGAATACCCCCTGAGCGAACGCATCCGCACGCTGCTGCGGTTGGAAGACCTGTTCGACCGTTTCGATGCCTACGCCGCATCGCCCGATCCGCACGCGCATCACGCTGCCCTGCTGACCTTGTTCGAGATGGCTGAGGTCGCGGCGCGCGCCGACCTCAAGTCCGATCTGCTGCAGGAACTGGACCGGCAGAAAGCCGTGCTGACCGCGCTGCGCGGAAATCCCCACGTGCGGGACACCATGCTGGAACAGGTGTTGGCCGCAATCGACGCGGCCCATAACGGTATGTACAAGCTGCCAGGAAAAGTGGGCCAGCACTTGCGCGAAGACGACTGGCTCATGGCCATCAAGCAACGCGCAGCGATTCCGGGTGGCATGTGCGAATTCGATCTGCCTTCATATCATTATTGGCTGCACCAGGCGGCGGACGTGCGGGGGGGGCAGTTACACAAGTGGCTGGCGCCGTTCTCGTCGATTCGCGCCGCGGTCGAGATCGTGCTCGGGTTGCTGCGCGACAGCGGTCAACCCGAGTTGCAGCACGCAAACAACGGCAACTATCAGCGCATGCTCGAATCGCGCAACCCGCAACTGATCCGGGTCACCCTGGTCGACGAGTTGCCATGCGTGCCAGAAATTTCGGCCAACAAATACATGCTCAACATTCGCTTCGTGCACGTGGGATCTCCTGCGGCGCAGCGCACCTGCACCGGGCAGTCGATCGACTTCGACCTGACCTTCTGCACCCTATGACGTCTGCCGGCAAAAAGCCCACGGTTGTCAGTTGCCCGACATGCGGCGCAGCCGTGACATGGTCGGCGGAAAACCGCTGGAAGCCGTTTTGCAGCGAGCGCTGCAAACTGATCGACCTGGGCCAGTGGGCTACCGAGAAATACCGCGTCCCGGCCGAGGAGCAGGAACCCGATGATGAGTCCCCGCCGCCGCAGTAAAGATTATTTCTTGTAGGTCTTGACGCCGTTGGGCGTGCCGAGCAGCAGCACGTCAGCGCCGCGCCGCGCAAACAGGCCATTGGTCACGACGCCGACGATATGGTTGATTGCGGTTTCCAGCGAAACCGGATCGACGATGGAAAGGCCGTGCACGTCGAGAATGAGGTTGCCGTTGTCGGTGGTGAAACCTTCGCGCAGACGCGGCTGTCCGCCCAGCTTAACCAGTTCGCGCGCCACGTAGGAGCGGGCCATCGGGATGACTTCGACCGGCAGCGGAAATTTGCCGAGCACCCCGACCAGCTTGCTTTCGTCGGCGATGCAGATGAACTGCTTGCTGCATGCCGCGACGATTTTCTCGCGCGTCAGCGCGCCACCGCCGCCCTTGATCATGGCGAAGTGCTCGGTGATTTCGTCGGCGCCGTCGACGTAGATTTCAAGTTCGCCAACGCTGTTCAGGTCCAGTACCTCGATGCCGTGACTTTTCAGGCGGGAGGCGGTGGCTTCCGAACTGGCCACAGCGCCGTCGATGCGCCCCTTGACTTCGGCCAGCGCGTCGATGAAATAGTTCGCGGTCGAGCCCGTTCCTACCCCGATGATGCCGCCACGGGCATAATCAACCGCAGCACGCGCCACGGCTTGCTTCATTTCGTCCTGAGTCATGATGTTTTCGTCGATTTGGATGCAGCCCGCTAAGATAGCGGCATCGCCTTCTTTTTACAAACGCCCCCGCTGCCATGAGCCAACCTGACGATTACCTCGAACGCATCCTCACCTCGCGCGTCTACGACGTGGCGGTAGAGTCGCCGCTCGACGTGGCCCACAATCTGTCGCGTCGTCTCAACAACCAGATTCTGTTGAAGCGCGAAGACCTGCAACCGGTGTTCTCCTTCAAGTGCCGGGGTGCCTACAACAAGATGGCCAGGCTGACGGCCGCCCAATTGGCGCGCGGCGTGGTGGCGGCATCGGCCGGCAACCATGCACAAGGCGTAGCGCTGGCGGCGCAGAAACTTGGCGCGACGGCCATCATCGTGATGCCGGCGACGACGCCGAAGATCAAAGTCGATGCCGTGGCGGCGCGTGGCGCTCAGGTCATCCTGCATGGCGACAATTACGACGAGGCCTGCGCTCACGCGACCCAACTCGCCAAGGAGGCGAAGGCGACTTTCGTCCACCCCTACGACGACCCGGACGTCATCGCGGGGCAGGGTACGGTAGCGATGGAACTGCTGCGCCAGCACCCCGGGCCGATCCACTCGGTCTACATTCCGGTTGGCGGCGGCGGACTGATCGCAGGCATGGCAGCCTATATCAAGCGGTTGCGGCCGGAAATCAGGATCATCGGCGTCGAGCCCGAAGATGCGGACGCGATGGCGCGCTCGCTGTGCAAGGGCGAGCGTGTCACTTTGCCGCGCGTGGGCATTTTTGCCGACGGCGTGGCGGTGAAAAAGGTCGGCAAGGAAACCTTCCGGTTGTCGCAGCTGTACGTGGACGAAATCATCCGTGTCAACAACGACGCCATCTGCGCAGCGATCAAGGACGTGTTCGAGGACACCCGCTCGATCCTGGAACCGGCCGGTGCCCTGTC
>JBLMYH010000011.1:0-2714 GCA_050258175.1 Hyphomicrobiaceae bacterium | reverse complement strand
TGCCGATCGAGGCCGAGCGAGGCGAGGTAGGCGAGGAAATCACGGCGGGCGGCTGCGCAGCCCGCCTGGTCGGTCGCGCGAATCAGGATCCCTCCGGCGGAGGGGATGCTGGGCGTCATGGTGCGGTGGTTCCTCGGGCCTACATGAAGCGATCGAGTAAGCGGCGGCTGGTCCTGTCCAGGCTGGAAAGATCACGGATCAGGTACTGCACGCCATGGCTGTCGCTGATGAGCAGTGTCGCCACGCCGAGGCGTCGGATGTCTTCTTCGCCCTTGAGGACGAAGCGGGTTTCGCCGCGGTCGGTTTCGACCTCCCAGGTGCTCGGGATGGCAAAGCTGGAGACCCGGCGCAGGCGGAGGATCTCCGGCACGAACTCGCGGCTGGCCAGCTCTTCTTGGACCAGCTGGCGCGTCGTATCGGGCAGGTCGCTCAGATGTTCAATCCAGGCGAGTTCGTGACCGTCCGTGCCCACCAGCGCGATGCCCTCAGTCGGCGCGGCGAGGGGGAAGGCGCGCACGGGTAGCACGCCTTCGTGCACCCCGCCATCGGGGGCGGTCAGCAGCAGTCGGCCATGCGGATCACGGGTGAGCTGGATGGGGGCGGTCATCGTGGCATATTACTTGGGTGCGGGGGACTTGGTCTCGGCGCTGGCCGTGGGCAGTTCGTCCAGATCGGTGTCGACGTTGCGGGCCTGGGCCTGGTAGAGGCGGTAATAGTGGCCTTCGCGCGCCATCAGGTCGTCGTGGTTGCCGACTTCGACGATCTGGCCGCGATCCATGACGACCAGCCGGTCGGCGCGGCGCAGGGTGGACAGGCGGTGGGCGATGGCGAGCGTGGTGCGTCCGCGCACTAGGTTGTCGAGTGCCTTCTGAATCTCCTTTTCGGTCTCGGTATCCACCGAGGAGGTGGCCTCGTCGAGGATGAGGATGCGCGGGTCGATCAGCAGCGCGCGGGCGATGGAGATACGCTGGCGTTCGCCGCCGGACAGGCCCTGGCCGCGTTCGCCGACCAGCGAGTCGTAGCCCTGCGGCAGGCGCAAAATGAATTCGTGGGCGTGGGCGGCACGGGCGGCGGCGACGATCTCCGCGCGGCTGGCGTCGGGTTTGCCGTAGGCGATGTTGTCGGCGATGGTGCCGAAGAACAGGAAGGGTTCCTGCAGGACGAGACCGATGTGGCGCCGGTACTCCGCCACCGGCAGGGTTCGGATGTCCACGCCATCGAGGCGGACCGTGCCTTCCGACAGGTCGTAGAAGCGGCAGATGAGGTTGACCAGGGTGCTCTTGCCCGAGCCGCTGTGGCCGACCAGGCCGATCATCTCCCCCGGCTGGATGCTCAGGTTGAGGCCGCGGATCACGCGGCGGTTGCCGTAGCGGAAGGACGCGTCGCGGATCTCGATCCGGCCTTGTACCCGGTCGAGATGCGTTGGCCGGGTCGGCTCGGGCACGCTGGAGACATGGTCGAGGATGTCGAAGATGCGCTTGGTGCCGGCAGCGGCCTTCTGCGTGACCGAGACAATGCGGCTCATCGAGTCGAGGCGGCTGTAGAAGCGGCTGATGTAGGCGAGGAAGGCGGTGAGCACGCCGACCGTGATCTGGTCGTGGGCGACCTGCCAGATGCCGAAGGCCCACACCACCAGGAGGCCGATCTCGGTGAGCAGCGTGACGGTGGGCGAGAACAGCGACCAGGTCCTGTTGAGGCGGTCGTTGACCGCCAGGTTGTGGCGGTTCGCCTCGCGGAAGCGCTGCGCCTCGCGCTTTTCCTGGGCGAACGCCTTCACCACGCGGATGCCGGGAATGGTGTCGGCCAGCACGTTGGTGACCTCGGACCAGACGCGGTCGATCTTCTCGAAGCCGGTGCGCAGCCGGTCGCGCACCAGATGGATCATCCAGGCGATGAAGGGCAGCGGCAGCAGGGTGACCAGGGCCAGCGCGGGATTGATCGAGAACAGGATCAGCGCGGTCATGCCGATCATCAGCACGTCGGTGGCGAAATCGAGCAGGTGCAGCGACAGGAAGACGCAGATGCGATCGGTCTCCGAACCGATCCGCGCCATCAGGTCGCCGGTGCGCTTGCCGCCGAAATATTCCAGCGAGAGCTGCAGCAGGTGTTCGTAGGTGGTGGTGCGCAGGTCGGCGCCGATGCGCTCGCTGACCCGGGCGAGGATGTAGGTTCGGGCCCAGCCGAGGCTCCACGCCAGCAGGGCCGACGCGAGCAGGCCGGCGAGCAGCAGGGCCACCAGCCCGGTATCGATCGGACGACCCTCTTGGTAGGGGATCAACACCTTGTCCATCAGCGGCATGGTCAGGTAGGGCGGCACCAGCGTGGCGCCGGTGGCCGCCAGGGTCAGCAGGAATCCTGCCAGGAGCTGGCCGCGGTAGGGACCGGCAAAGCGCCACAGCCGGAACAGGGTCCAGGTGGATGGCGCCTCGTGCGGTTCGCGGCTGCACAGCGGGCATTCCTCCTGATCGGGCGGCAGCGGCGTCTTGCAGGTGGGGCAGAGCGTTTCATCCGGGGGCGGCACCGGCTGACCAGGGAGATGGGCCACCAGTTGCGCGGCGAAACGCTCGGCGAGCCGCAGCGCCGCCGCATTATGGGCCAGCGTGAAACGCCAGCTGGCCAGTCGCGAGGCCGCATCGTGCAGTTCCAGCGTGCCGACGCCGGCATGGTCGTGATGCTGCAGCGACAGGTCCGCGTCGAGCGGCCACGCCGTCCAC
>JBLMYH010000010.1:0-3212 GCA_050258175.1 Hyphomicrobiaceae bacterium | reverse complement strand
AGGCGCTTCAGGTGATCGAGGTTCACGCCGCCCATCACAACTCCGGAGCCGCGGGGCAGCCGGTCGAGCACCACGCCCCACGGGTCGACGATCATCGAGTCGCCGTGCGTTTCGCGGCCGTTCACGTGGTAGCCGCCCTGCGCCGGCGCCAGCACATAGGCGAGGTTCTCGATCGCGCGCGCGCGGATCAGCGTCTCGAAGTGCGCGCGTCCGGTGGTGGCAGTGAACGCCGACGGCACCACGATGATGTCGACGTCGGGCATGGCGCGGTACAGCTCGGGGAAGCGCAGGTCGTAGCAGATCGACAGGCCGATGCGGCCGAACGGGCTGTTGACGACGACGACCGTGTCGCCCGGCTCGATGAGCTTGGACTCCTGGTAGCGCTCGTTGCCGAGGTCGAGTCCGAACAGGTGGATCTTGTCGTAGCGCGCAACCTGCTTGCCGCGCTCATCGTAGACCAGGCAGCTGTTGCGCACCTTGTTCGCCGCGCCGGCCTCTAGCGGCACCGACCCGCCGATCAGCCAGATCTTGTGCTTCTTCGCCATGCGCGCGAGAAACGCCTGGATCGGACCGTGGCCTTGGGCCTCGCGGACCTTGACCACGTCGGCGTCCTTCAGCCCCATGATGCAGAAGAACTCCGGCAGCACGATCAGGCGGGCACCGCCCTCGACCGCGAGTTCGATCAGGCGCTCTGTTTCGGCCAGGTTTGCGGACACATTCGGGCCGGATGCCATCTGGATGGCCGCAACGCGCACGGCGCCTGCCTGCGGGGCCGGCTTCTTGACTTGCGCGCCCCTGGAGCGTGTAACAGTGGCTTTAGCGGGTTTCTTTGTCGTCATGTACGGGTTCCACAATCAGGGTTCAAACCCTGGATTTTCAGGTTGGTCTTTCGCCTTGGGCAGTGGCTGGACATCGGGCGCCTGCCACGCGCCGGTCACCATGTATTCCTTGCTGATGGCTTCTTCGAGCGGGTCGCGCAGCAGCTTTTGCGCGGCCAGCGCACCCACCCCGGCCAGCGGCCCGCCGAGCAGGGCACCGGCCACGGCGACGCCTTCGGACAGTTTCGGAATCACTTTCACCCGCAGCTGCACGGTTTCCTGATTGAGGTCGGCCAGCCCGGACATGTTGACCTTGGCTGCCGGCCCGCGCATCTTGAAGTCGTCGCTGTAGACCACGCCGCGCGCAATGCGCAGCGTGGCGCTGATGTCATCGAAGGCATAACCTGCATTGAAGATATCACGGAAATCGAAGTTCAGCCGGCGTGGCAGCGACTGCAGGCTCAGCACGCCGAGCAGTTTGCCGGCACCGGGATCGATCTTGAGAAACTGCCCGTTCTTGGCCTTGAAATCCAGTTGCCCCGCCAGCGTGGCAAGCGCGAAATCGGCGGGCGAGCCTTCCCAGGTGGCGTTGCCCTGGATCTCCGCTGTCCCGCGTTTGAGCGTGTCGGGATAGCCGAAGCGTGCCAGCATCTTGCCCGCATCCTGCACGCTCAGGCTCAGGTCCGCCCGGGTCTCACCGGTACCGCCGCTGTCACGCCACAGGCCGCTCATGTGGAACACGCTGCCGGGATATGTCAACTGCAAGCTGTCGATCACCAGCCCTTGCGGCGTGCCGTGCGCCATGACCTCCAGCCGCCCCAGGACGCGATCCTGCAGACGAAAGTCCTCCACATTGATATCCAGCATCGGAAAATCCGATGCTCTCATGTTGACGCCCTTTTCTTCCGTGCCGGCGGACGGCAGCTTGGGCGGGATGATCAACTGCCTGAACTGCGCCGACACCCGGGCGGGCTGACTTCTGAGGGACTCCGATCCACCAGGGGCCGAAGAAGCCCCTGTGGAACCGGATGAGCCTGCCGGGCGATAGGTCAGGATTCCATTCACCCCATGCCCGCTCACCTGAGTGCGCAACAGACCGCCCCGGCTGCGCCCCTGCAGGCGCACATCCTGGTAACGCCGCCCCAGCAGATCGAGGGCATCGAAGTTCAGGTCGATCGTCGCCAGCGGCAGGGTCGCGCGCCCTTCACCACCGGGCAACAGCCCCATCCAGCCCGAGATATCCAGGTCGCCCCCGCTGCCAGCCAGGCGCAGCCCCGGCTCGCCGGGCATCACGGCGCGTCCGCCGAACCGGATTTCACCCCGGTCAAAGCGGGCTTCGGCTGTACTGCGCCAGACCGCGCTCACAATCTTGCCAAGCTGCACTTCACGCAATTGACCATCGGCTTGCGGCTGGCTGGTCACCACCAGCGGCAGCGGTTGCGCCGCCGTTTTCTCCAGTGGCGCCGGCAGGCTGCTACCCAGCCCGACCAGATCGGACTCGATACGGATGCGCTCGCCGGCCGGCAACAGATCGATCTGGCCACGCCATGCAGCCTGTCCCGACAACTGGTCCTTCCACGTCTCGCCGAGCCAGGCGGTCAGGCCCGCGGCAGTGGCGCGTCCCTGCGCCAGCACCTGCACCAGGCCAGACCGGGTCTGCGTGTCGATGCGCAGCGGGCCGCCAAGAAACTGCGCGCTGACATTCTTGGCGTTCAGGCTGTTTCCGCTGAAATCGATGTCGCCGCGCACCGCGTCGAGCCGCGGCAGGCCCGCCGGCAACAGCACATCCCCCTGAAACGACAGCCGGCCGGCCAGCGACGCGTCGTGGATGCGGTGCAGCGGTATCTGCAGGCTCAGGGCGAGCGTCATCGGCCCGCTGCCTTCCAGCGCGGTGGTGAAACCGTGCAGGCGTGCGCCCACCGGGCTGCTGTTGGCAAAGCGGATGAAATCCTGCACCGGCCCATTGGCCTGGCCATCGATGTGCAGTTGCTCGTCGTGATCCAGCAGATCCGGGATCACGGCCTTCACTTGCGACAGGGCCACCCCGTAGATCCGCGCCTGGCTGGACGTCACTTCCATCGTTCTGCCCTGGAACAGCAGGCGTCCCTGAATGCCGTCAATGCGCGGCCAGCCCGGCACGTAGTCGATCGCCGCATCCTTCACCTGCGCGTCAACCCGAAACACGCCATTGCCCTGGTCAAACGGGAAGTGCGCCAGATCGCCCTTCAGATTCAGTTGCACGTTGTCGGAGCGTCCGGCCACAACCGCCTGCTTCACCCAATCGATCGTGACGTCGCCGATTTTCTTCGGCAGGTAGCGATACACCGCCGTCCCATCGGCGCGGCTCAGATGGGCGATGAGGTCTATGATGCCGCGCTGGCCCGGAATCATTTC
>JBLMYH010000009.1:0-17488 GCA_050258175.1 Hyphomicrobiaceae bacterium | reverse complement strand
CCTCCATCGCGACGTTGCCGATGTTGGAGCCGTGTTCGGCGATCGCGGCCGCGACCTTGGCCAGCACGCCGCGCTGGTTGCCGACGACGACCTTGATCGAGACGTCGAACATGTGGCCGGGCTCGGCTTCCCATTCGACGTCGAGCCATTTGTCGGGGTCGGAACGGAAGGCACGGATCGACGAGCAGTCGTGGGTATGAATGATGAGGCCGCGGTCCTTATGGATGAAACCGAGGATGGGGTCGCCTGGAATGGGGTGGCAGCATTGTGCCAGTTCGACCGCGACGCCTTCGGTGCCGCGGATGCTGATGGCGTGCGGGTGCGCCGGTTCGCCGGTTTTTTCTCCCTGCACGTGCAACAGCTGGTGTGCCACCACCAGCGGCAATTTGCCGCCAAGGCCGATTGCGGCATACAACTCCTGCCGGGTCTGCATGCCGTAATCCTTGACCACGCGCTCCCACACCGCAGGGTCTGGCTTGATCGCTTCCGGATTGAGCGCGGCGATGGCGTTGTTGAGCAGGCGCTCGCCTAGCGCAGCTGCCTCCTCCACGCGCGTGTTGCGCAAATAATTGCGAATGTGCGAGCGTGCCTTGCCGGTGACGACGAAATTGAGCCAGGCCGAGTTGGGGCTGGCGTTGGCCGCCGTGAGGATCTCGACGTGGTCGCCGTTCCTGAGCTGGGTGCGCAGGGGCATCAGCTCGTAATTGATTTTTACCGCGATGCAGTGGCGGCCGACGTCGGTATGCACGGCAAACGCGAAGTCCACCGCCGTGGCGCCGCGCGGCAACGCCATGATCTTGCCCTTGGGGGTGAACACGTAGACCTCGTCGGGGAACAGGTCGACCTTGATGTGCTCGAGGAATTCGGGCGAATCGCCATGATCTGCCTGGATGTCGAGCAGCGATTGCAGCCAGCGATGAGTGCGTGTTTGCACTTCGTTCAGCGCGGTGTCGGCCGACTTGTACATCCAGTGCGAGGCGACACCCGATTCGGCCAGCCGGTTCATGTCGGTGGTGCGGATCTGAATCTCGATCGGGGTGCCGTTAGGCCCGAACAGGATGGAATGCAGCGACTGGTAGCCGTTGGCCTTGGGAATCGCGATGTAGTCCTTGAACTTGCCGGGGATCGGTTTGTACAGGGAATGCAGCGCACCCAGCGCCAGGTAGCAAGAGGGCTGGTCGCGCACCACCACGCGGAAGCCGTAGATGTCGAATACCTCGGAGAATGCCAGGTTTTTTTCCTGCATCTTGCGGTAGATGCTGTAGAGGTGCTTCTCGCGGCCGCTGATGGTCGCCTCGATCTTGCAATGCTCGAATTTGTCCTGGATGGCGAGCTTGACCTTCTCGACCAGTTCGCGGCGGTTGCCGCGCGCCGCCTTCACCGCCTTGGCCAGCACCTGGTAGCGGGTGGGGAAACTGTAGCGGAAGCCGAGGTCCTCGAGTTCCTGGTAGACCGAATGCAGCCCCAGCCGGTTGGCGATCGGCGCGTAGATCTCCAGCGTCTCTTTGGCGATGCGCTTGCGCTTTTCGGCCGGCATCGCACCCATGGTGTGCATGTTGTGCAGGCGATCGGCCAGCTTGACCAGGATTACCCGCACGTCCTGCGCCATCGCCAGCAGCATCTTGCGGAAGTTCTCCGCCTGCGCGTGCTGCTCCGAGGCGAACGCCAGCTTGTCGAGCTTGGAAACGCCCTCGACCAGCAGCGCGACCGGCTTGCCGAAGCGCGCTTCAATTTCACTTGCCGTGGCCGGGGTGTCTTCCACCACATCGTGCAGCAGGGCGGCACACAGGGTCTGTGCATCGAGATGCCAGCCGGCGAGAATGCCGGCGACCGCAAGCGGATGGGAGATATAGGGTTCGCCGCTCTTGCGGAACTGGCCTTCGTGGGCGTGGCGGCTGAATTCGTAGGCGTCTTCGATGGTGCCGACTTCGTCAGCCGGAAGGTAGATCAGGGCCGGGCGCAGCGATTCGAATTCGTGCGTCATCGACGGCGCGCGGCTGGCGTGCGCCGTTTGTCGTGCAGGAGAGGGCTCAGGCGCGGCCCCGATTGAGGATTTCACGACCGACCTTGCCCGCAGCGATTTCACGCAATGCGGTGACGATGGGTTTGTCTTTCGATTCGACCATGGGCTGGGAGCCCTGCGCCAGCTGGCGGGCGCGGTAGGTCACGGCGAGGGTCAACTCGAAACGGTTGGGGAACATCTCAATGCAATCATCAACAGTGATGCGGGCCATACGGATACTCCTGCGTCGGGTGGTCAGATACGTCGGAATTCCTCGAACAGCGCGGCGTGCCGCTTGAGCTGGCGTGCTGCCTCGAGGTGAATGCTGCGGGTGATCGCGACCAGATCCTGCAGGGCGTGGTCGAAGTCATCGTTGACGATTATATAGTCGAACGCATCGGCGTGAGCGACGTCGTGAGCAGCGGCCGCCAATCGGCGCTCGATCACCTCGTCGCTGTCCTGGCCGCGGCCGGCAAGACGGGTGCGCAACGCGCTGAAGGATGGCGGCAGAATGAAAATCGACGCGGATCGCGGAAAATGCTGCCGTACCTGTGCCGCCCCCTGCCAGTCGATCTCCAGCAGGACATCGCGGCCGGCGTTGAGGTCGCGGCCGATACTGCCTTTCGACGTGCCATAGAAGTTGCCGTATACCTCGGCGTGCTCAAGAAACTCGCCTTCGGCCAGCATGATTTCGAATCGTTCACGGCTGACGAAATGGTAGTCGCGGCCGTCGGTCTCGCCCGGGCGCGGAGCACGGGTAGTGTAGGACACCGACAGGCGGATGGCGGGGTCGGCCTTCAGCAGCGCCTTGACCAGACTGGTCTTGCCGGCGCCGGACGGGGCACTGACGATGTAAAGCACGCCTTCGCTGGGGGGAGGGGTCATGGTTGTTCCGTTCCGGTTGTCATTCAATATTCTGGATCTGCTCGCGCATCTGCTCGATCAGCACCTTGAGCTCGAGCGAAACGCGGGAGGTTTCGACCGCGACCGATTTCGAGCCCAGGGTATTGGCTTCGCGATGCAGCTCCTGCATCAGGAAATCGAGCCGCTTGCCGACTGCGCCCGTCTGGTCCAGCACGCGGTGCACCTCGGCAAAATGGGTGGCGAGGCGCGAGCATTCCTCGTCGACATCGGCTTTCTGTGCTGCCAGCGCGACTTCCTGCGCCAGCCGTTCGTGGCCGGCTTCGCCCAGCGCTTCGCGCAGGCGTTCCGCCAGCTTGTCGCGCTGGGTGGCGGCCAGTGCGGGCAGCAGCGGCTGCAGGCCAGCCACCTGCGCTTCGGCGGCGGCCAGGCGGTCGAGGATGTGCTGCTTCAGCTTGGCGCCTTCGCGTTGGCGGCTTTCCACCAGTTCGTCCAGCGTGGCGCGGGCTGCGGCCAGCGCAGCCTCGTTCAGGGCTTCCTGCGACAGCGTGGCGGTCTGCACTGCACCAGGCCAGCGCAGGATCTCGCTGACGGAAAGTGGCGCGCTGTGCGGCAGACGCTGCAGCACGTTCGTTTGCAAGTGCGCAAGCCGCTCAAGAATGGCCGGATTCAAGCCGTTATCCACCGCAGAGGATGGCGGCTGGGTGAGGCCGATACGACACTCCACCTTGCCGCGGGCAAGGCGCTGCTGGATCAGTTCGCGCAACAGCGGTTCCAGGGCGCGGAATTCGTCGGCCAGGCGGAAATGGAGTTCGAGATAGCGCTGGTTGACGCTGCGCAGGTCGACATTGACGCTGGCATGGTCGAGGCTGAGGCTGTGGGCGGCGAACCCGGTCATGCTAGTGGTCATGAAGGATGTACAGGCAGCATTGGGTCATTGAGAGAGTTGCCGGCACGCAGCCGGTAGTGGATTTTGCAGGCCAGGCCGGCTGGAAACAGAAAAGATAATAGACGTTCGACTATGGCGACTCAACCCAACCAGGCGCTCCCCAACGGATATCGGCTGAACGAATACACGATCGTGCGCAAGATCGGCGGCGGCGGCTTCAGCATGGTCTATCTGGCGCGCGACGATGCCAACCAGTCGGTGGCGATCAAGGAGTATCTGCCGGGTGCGCTGGTGCTGCGTACCGAAGGGTCGGTCATCGTCCAGGCCAATTCGACCGAAAACAACAACATTTTCCGCCACGGCATGAAGTGCTTTTTCGAGGAAGGCCGGGCGCTGGCGCTGATCGACCACCCGAATGTCGTGCGCGTGATCAACTTTTTCCGTGCCAACGACACCGTCTATATGGTGATGCGCTTCGAGCGCGGAAAAACCCTGCAGCAGCACATCCAGGCCAACCGCGGCACCATCCGCGAAAGCTTCATCCGGCGCGTGTTCGCACAACTGCTGAACGGCTTGCGCGAGGTGCATACGCACAAGCTGCTGCATCTCGACATCAAGCCGTCCAATCTCTATGTCCGCCTGGACGGCTCGCCCGTGCTGATCGACTTCGGCGCGGCGCGGCAAACGCTGACCCAGGAGGAAAGCAAGCTGCAGCCGATGTACACGCCCGGCTTTGCTGCCCCAGAGCAGTATCACAACCGCGAGCGGCTGGGGCCGTGGACCGATATCTACAGCGTCGGCGCCAGCCTGTATGCCTGCCTGGCGGGCTACCCGCCGCAGGCGGCCGACGCGCGGCTGCTCAACGACAAACTCGTGCCGGCAACCGTGAACTGGCGCGGCGCCTATTCCGATCAGCTGCTGGAAACGGTCGACCAGTGCCTGAAGCTCAACTACATGGAGCGCCCGCAAAGCGTGTTCAGCCTACAGAAAGTGCTGATGGACCGCAGTGCCATGGCGCCGCCCCGCCCTTCTTTGCTTTCAAGCATCAAACGCTCACTGAACCGCGAATTGTTCTAAAGTATCGCCATGAAATTCACCATTTACCAGGCGTCGCGTCAGGGCGGGCGCAAGAACAACCAGGATCGGGTCGCCTATTCCTACAGCCGCGAGGCGCTGCTGATGGTGGTGGCCGACGGCATGGGCGGCCACATGCACGGCGAGATCGCCGCGCAGATCGCGGTGCAGACGCTGACCGACCAGTTCCAGAAAGCGGCCAAACCGCGCCTGGACGATCCGATGGCGTTTCTGGCCGACACCACCACGCGCGCGCACTTCGCCATCAACGACTATGCGGTCGAACAGGATCTGCTGGAAATCCCCCACACCACGGTCGTCGCCGCCGTGATCCAGGACAACACCGCCTACTGGGCGCACGTGGGCGACTCACGCCTGTATCTGTTCAGCGATGGCAGCCTGATCGCGCGCACCGAAGACCATACGGCGGTCGCCCAGCTGGTGCGCGACGGCATCATCAGCGAGGAAGAGGCGGGTCACCACCCGGAACGCAACAAGGTATCCAATTGCCTGGGGGGCTACATGACGCCGCAGGTGGAATGCAGCGCACCGATTCCGCTGCACGACGCCGACACCATGCTGCTGTGTACCGACGGGATATGGGGCATGATCAGCATCCCCGAAGTGTCGGCCCTGCTGCATGCCTACACGCTGGAAGACGCGGTACGTCACTTGATGGACCACGCCGAATTCCGCGGCGGCGAGCATGGCGATAACCTCAGCCTGATCGCCATGACCTGGGGCGAGGCGCGCATGCCGAGCAAGGATTCCATCTCCACCCTGGCGCTGCCGGACGGCGGTGTCACCACGCAGATCAATGCGATGCGCCCGCTGCCCGGCACGCCGGCCGTGTCGGACGACGAGATCGAGCGCGCCATCGCCGAAATCCAGCAGGCCATCCAGAAAATCTCGGGCAAATAGCCGGCCGCCCGGTGGTGCCTGCGCGGCAAAACGCGCCTGCTAAGCGTGACGCGGTAAAATCGCGCTTTCCGTTCCGATCCACCCGCCATGTCTGATCCTATCCGCCCCAGCGGCCGCGCGTCCGACGCGCTGCGCGCGCTGTCGTTCAGCCGCAAGTTCACCAAGCACGCCGAAGGCTCGGTGCTCGTCGCCATGGGCGACACCCGCGTGCTATGCACCGCCAGCGTGCTCGACAAGATTCCGCCGCACAAGAAGGGCAGCGGCGAGGGCTGGGTGACGGCCGAGTACGGCATGTTGCCGCGCTCCACCCACACCCGCAGCGATCGCGAAGCCGCACGTGGCAAGCAATCCGGACGCACCCAGGAAATCCAGCGCCTGATCGGACGCAGCCTGCGCGCCGTGGTCGACCTGAAGAAGCTCGGCGAACGCACGCTGCATATCGACTGCGACGTGCTGCAGGCCGACGGTGGAACCCGCTGCGCCAGCATCTGCGGCGCCTACGTCGCGGTGGCCGACGCCATATCGGGCCTGCTCGGTGACGGCAAACTGGCCGAGTCCCCGCTCAGCGACAGCATCGCCGCGGTTTCGGTCGGCGTCTATCGGGGCCAGCCGGTGCTCGATCTCGACTACCTCGAGGACTCTGATTGCGACACCGACATGAACGTGGTGATGACCGGCAGCGGCGGCATCGTCGAGGTGCAGGGCACCGCCGAAGGCTCGCCGTTTTCCCGCGCGACCCTGGAGGCGCTGCTCGACCTGGCGACCGCTGGGATCGAGCAGATCACCAGGGCGCAACGCAAGGCGTTGGCATCATGAGGAAACTGGTCATCGCTTCCGGCAACCCGGGCAAGCTGCGGGAAATCGCGCGCATTCTCGAACCGCTCGAAATCGAGGCGGCGCCGCAGTCGGATTTCGGGGTGCCAGAATGCCCTGAGCCGCATGTCACATTCGTCGAGAACTGCCTGGCCAAGGCGCGCCATGCCAGCGCGCACACCGGGCTCCCCGCACTGGCCGACGATTCCGGCATCTGCGTCGAGGCACTGAACGGCGCGCCCGGCGTGTATTCCGCGCGCTACGCCGGCGAGCCGAAATCCGACGCGCGCAACAACGCAAAGCTCATCGCCGCCCTGCAGGCGCAGCCCAACCGTCGTGCGCATTACTACTGCGTGATGGTGCTGGTGCGCTACGCCGACGATCCGGAGCCGCTGATCGCCGAGGGCCGCTGGCACGGTGAAATCATCGACGCGCCTCGCGGCGAAAATGGCTTTGGCTATGATCCGTACTTCCTTGTCCCCGAATTCGGCAAGACCGGCGCCGAGCTCGGTGAGGACGAGAAGAACGCCATTTCGCACCGCGGGCAGGCTTTGCGTGAACTGGCCGACAAGCTGAAGCGGCTTGGCTGAGCCCGTCATCCGTTTGGCCGGCGGTGGCCTGAGGGCGCAGCCGCCGCTGTCGCTCTACATCCACCTGCCGTGGTGCGTCAAGAAGTGCCCGTACTGCGACTTCAATTCGCATGCCGCGCAGGGGATTCCGGAAGCCGCCTACATTGACGCGCTGCTGCTCGATCTCGAGCGCGCGCTGCCTGAGATCTGGGGGCGCAGGATCCACACCGTGTTCTTCGGTGGCGGCACGCCCAGCCTGTTTTCTGCGGAAGGCATCGACCGCATTCTTACCGGCGTGCGCACCCTGACCCGGCTTGTAGCCGGCGCGGAAATCACGCTGGAAGCCAACCCCGGAACGGTGGAGGCCGACAAATTCGCCGGCTTTCGCGAAGCGGGCGTGACGCGCGTCTCGCTCGGCATCCAGAGCTTCAACCCGCGCCTCCTGCGGGCGCTCGGGCGCATCCACGACGACTCTGAGGCGCGCCGCGCCGCCGAGCTCGCCCGCACCCATTTTGACACTTTCAACCTTGACCTCATGTTCGCGCTGCCGGGGCAGACGCTGGCCGAGGCGCTGGCCGATATCGAGACTGCGCTGAGTTTCCAACCGCCGCATCTCTCTGCCTATCACCTGACGCTCGAACCCAACACCCCGTTCGGCCACACCGCGCCGCCGAACCTGCCGGATCATGATCTGGCCGCCGACATGCAACAGGCGATCGAAGCGCGTTTGAGCGAGGCCGGCATGCAGCACTACGAGACCTCGGCCTACGCGCGCGCCCAGCACGCCAGCCGCCACAATCTGAACTACTGGCAGTTTGGCGACTACCTCGGCATCGGCGCCGGTGCGCACAGCAAGCTGTCCTTCCACGACCGCATCGTGCGGCAGATGCGCAGCAAGCATCCGCAGCAATACATGAACGCGGTGAAGGCGGGCGCACACATTGCCGACACCCGCACCCTCGCGCGCGACGACCTGCCGTTCGAGTTCATGATGAACGCCTTGCGCCTGAACGAAGGGGTGCCCGCTGCACTGTTCGAGGAACGCACCGGCCTGCCGCTGGTCGTCTGCGCCTCCGCACTCGAAAGGGCACGTGCTCAGGGGCTGCTGGAAACCGACCCAGCTTGGCTGAAGCCGACCTTGCAGGGACAGCGCTTCCTGAATGATTTGCTGGCGTGGTTTCTGGCAGGCTAACGGCGCGCGTTAAGGCGGGAAGGGCTGAATGGCTGAGAACGGCCAATTGCGGCCCGTCGAGACATCCCCGCTCACGTCCGCTTCACTTGCCAGAGCGGCCACTGACCTAGATCGCCGTCGACTTTGAGGGGTTGTTCCTCCAGCCGTAAATGGGCTTGCTCCCCACAGGCGAGAAAGAAAAACGGCGAGAACAATCCGGACCAGTCTGTCTCCTTTTGCATGACTAAAGCAGACAAGCAGACATCTCTATTCTATAGAACAACACATGCCTGTCTCTATATTTAGAAATGTCAGGACCCATGTGTAACCGTTGGTCGAAGACGCCCTAAATCTGACCCCGAAAGAGGAGATCAGCGCGGTGAAGCATCACAATACAGTCCGTGTTGATGGGTATGTGAGCGCCGGCTTCGAGGCCGTGCGCAATGCATTCGCCGAGAACTTCACCTTGCGCCATGAACTGGGTGGAGCCTGTTGTGTGTATCACCAGGGCGAGAAGGTTGTTGATCTGTGGGGTGGTGTCCGGAACAAGGCGACCGGTGAACCGTGGGAGGAGGACACCATGGTTCTGGTCTACTCGACAACGAAGGGTCTGGCCGCAATGACGCTCGCTATCGCCCACTCCCGTGGCTGGCTCGACTACGAGGAGCGCGTCTGCACCTACTGGCCGGAGTTTGCACAAGGCGGAAAGGAGAACATCACCGTTCGCCAACTCCTGTCGCATCAGGCGGGCCTATTTGCCTTCGATGAGCAGGGCGACCGCGGTCTCGTAGCAGACCACGATCGTCTAGCGGTTGTGCTCGCTCGGCAGAAGCCGGCATGGGAACCGGGCGCAAGGCAGGCTTATCACGCGATCACCCTCGGCTATTACGAAAACGAGTTGTTGCGCCGGATCGACCCACAGCACCGCAGCCTGGGGCAATTCTTCAACGATGAGATTGCCGCCCCGTTGGGACTCGACTTCTATATCCGATTACCAGAATCCATTCCAGATTCGCGACTGGCGACGCTGGCGAGGCCAAGCCTGTTCGCAATGCTGCGGGGGTTCGGAATCAGCTTCTTTCTCACTGCTCTCAATCGCAATTCGAACATCTCGCGAGCGCTGGTGGGTTCTATGTTCCCCCATGACGAACAGCGTATCTACGCGCGCAATTTCGAAATACCCTCCGGTGGGGGTGTTGGCACGGCGCGCGCGATCGCGCGCTCCTACAGCGTGTTCGCGACCGACGGACGGGAACTGAAGCTGCGTCCGGAAACGCTGCGCATGCTATCGGCCCCGGCGGTTCCACCGACACAGGGCTTCTACGACGAGTGCATGATGGGAGATGGCGTGCAGTTTTCTTTGGGTTTCATGAAGCACTGTCCGGTGTGGTCGTTCGGAAGCGAGGAATCGTTCGGACAGCCCGGAACGGGTGGCTCGCTTGGCTTCGCCGATCCGACGGCTGGCATCGGCTACGCCTATGTCACCAATCAAATGGGTACCGCCCTCACAGGCGACCCGCGGGAGCTCGCGTTGCGAAATGCGTTGTATTCAGTGATACCAAGCTCGCCTTCCGCCCAACAAGGGCATTCAACGGACGGCGCTTCCCGCCTCCGCTGATGTTGGTCGCTCGTCCGGTTCTTGGCCCATAGCCGTCATAAGTTGCATGCACATAACCGAAATGACGCCCAGCCCATCATTCCAGCCGATCCACTACAGCGGGCTTCGGCCGCTTCCGCGGTCGGCTGAACTCAAACATTAGGCGTCTAAACGGAGGCAAGCGATGACACGAATACGCGTTGAGGGCTTCACCATCTCGCTCGACGGATACGGAGCAGGTCCGAATCAAGACATCAACAATCCGCTCGGCGTTGGCGGGACGGACCTGCACCAGTGGCTAGTCCCGACACGCACATTCCAGCGGGCCTTGTTCGGCAAGGACGGCGGCACGACCGGGGTTGACGATGATTTCGCCGCCCGTGGCTTTCAGAATGTCGGGGCCTGGATTCTTGGGAGGAACATGTTCGGGCCCATTCGTGGGGACTGGCCGGACACGAGTTGGAAAGGCTGGTGGGGAGACAATCCACCGTACCACGTTCCAGTCTTCGTCTTGACCCATCATGCTCGGCCCCCCATTGAGATGGAAGGCGGCACGACGTTCCACTTCATAACTGGAGGCATACACGAAACGCTAGCCCGTGCGCGCGAGGCCGCTGCAAGAATGGACGTGCGGATCGGCGGTGGGCCGGACACAATCCGGCAGTATCTTCGTGAGGGCCTCATTGATGAACTGCACATTGCGATCGCGCCGGTCCTTCTCGGCCGGGGAGAATCGCTGTTCGAAGGTGTTGACTTGCGGAGTCTGGGATACGAATGTGTTGAATTCGTGGCGTCGGAGAAGGCCATGCATGTCGTCCTGCGGCGCCAGGGGCACGCGGGCGCCTGACCACTCGCTGAAGGCCGACGTCCCTGACTGGCCGCGGCCCTGGCTTGGACGTTAGCCCCATCGATCCATTTCTTGCGAGGTTCCATGTCAGATAAGCCAACTCCAGTTGCCGTCACGGCAGCCGACGTGCCGGCCCGAACCAGGCCGTCCGTCTACCCGGAGCCGTTCGCATCGCGCATGGCTGGCAGGGAGAAACGCCAACTTGGCGATCTATTTGGGCTGACGAACTTTGGAGTGAACCTCACGCGTTTGGCGCCCAATGCAGTTTCAGCGCTTCGCCACGCCCACACCAGGCAAGACGAGTTCATCTACGTCTTGCAGGGGCAACCTACACTGCACACCGACGAAGGTCGAACCCGTCTCTCACCAGGAATGTGCGCGGGCTTCAAGGCAGGAACGGGCAATGGCCACTGCCTGATAAACGAAACCGCAGAGGAAGTCGTGTATCTCGAAATCGGAGATAGAACGCCGGGTGACGAGGGAAGCTATCCTGATGACGATCTCAAGGCCATGCTCGTCGAAGGCAAGTGGAAGTTCGTTCACAAGGACGGCACGCCGTACGCCTGAGAGCGCGGTCAATCCTCAAACGAGAGCTAACCGATCAAGCTGACCCGCAACTGGCTCCGTGGACGGCGCAGCTCGAACGTTGGGCAGCACACCAAGTCCACTGACATTCGGGAGGTCTTGCTCATGATCACCGGTACATGCCTCTGCGGGGCTGTCAGTCTGGAGATCGACGAACCGCTCGAGAAGTCTCCCGAGGCTTGTCACTGCACTCAGTGCAGGAAGCAGACAGGCAACTTCTTTGTCGGCGTCAACGTCCGAAGGACGGCCATGCGGGTGGCGGGCGAAGCGCGGATAACTTGGTACCAGTCATCCGAGAAGGTGCAGCGAGGGTTCTGCTCCGTCTGCGGGTCCGTGTTGTTCTGGAAGCCAACGATCCCAGGCTACGAGTGGACGGGTGTTGCGTTAGGGTGCTTGGACACTTCCATGAAATTCAAGATCGCCAAGCACACTTTTGTGGCAGACAAGGGCAACTACTACGAGATCAAAGACGATGCGCCGCAACGCGAGGCCTACTGAACGATCATGAGGGCCAACGCGATGAAATCGCACGCCGCTCATGTCGAGCGTTAGGCCGCGCGTGCCAAGCCACGCGCATCGTCCATCCGTATTGAGCCAAGCCATTGGCCTGGCCGTCGCGCTCTGCATCACGTTCCTGGCGGCCACGGCCGGAGGCATCGCGTCCGTCAACGCCGGCTCGTTTTACGCGCAACTGGTCAAGCCGGCTTGGGCGCCACCCGGCTGGCTCTTCGGGCCAGTCTGGTCTGCGCTGTACATCCTCATGGCCTTTGCTGCATGGCTCGTTTGGCGCGCCGCCGGATTGCCACAGGCAAAGCGCGCGCTTCTTCTGTTCGCGGCTCAGCTCGTGGCCAACGCGCTGTGGAGTTGGCTCTTCTTTGCCTGGCGGCTTGGAGCATCGGCGTTCGCGGACGTAGTCGCCTTATGGATTCTCGTGGCAGCAACGCTCATGAGCTTCTGGCGCGTCCAGCGCCTGGCCGCCGTGTTGTTGGCTCCGTACCTGGCGTGGATCACCTTCGCTGCTGTGCTTACGTTGGCCGTCTGGCGCAGAAACCCTCAGTTGCTGGGGTAAGGTAGTCGTCGAAAGTTCGGCCAGAACCCTCGCCCAGGCCGACCCGCGAGCGCGGACCAGATCAAACTTAACCCTTGGGGCAAGCTGCCCGCGTTGCCTGCAACTCAACGACAGGAGACTCTCGTGCCGAGACAGATTGTTTTCACACCGAAGGCGGCCAAACCGCCGCCCGCGTACAGCCAGGCCGTGAAGGCTGCCGGGCTTGTCTTCGTCTCGGGCACAGCCCCGGCGGATCCCTTGACCGGGCAGATCAAGGGAACCACGATCCAGGAGCAGACACGTCAATGCCTGACGAACATCGCCGCGATCCTCGAAGAGGCCGGCAGCGCGATGGAAAAGATCGTGAGCGTCACCATTGTCCTGGCAGACGAAGACGATTTTCCGGGCATGAATGAAGAGTGGCTGCGCTGGTTTCCAACGAACCCGCCGGCTCGGCAGGGCGCCAAGCTTCCCGCCAGGATTCCGGGCCTGAAGGTCTCCATTGCGGCGATCGCCGAGGCCTGAACCCGCGGTCAACCGCAGAGCCCAACAGCGGCGCCTCGTACTGCTGTCGAGTTGTCGCCGCGCTTGCCTAGGGCTGGCCGAGATCTCGTTCGATCCGGTCTTCAATATCACGAGTACGTAGTTCCGCATACCGTGCTCGTCGGCGCGCAGCCTGGCGGCCATCTTTGCGTCGTACGCGAAGAAGCCTGGGCCGGCGCACATCACGTTCGCGAGCAACGTCACCGCCTTGCCTGCGCGGCCGTCGTGATCCATCATCCGCCGCGCTGTCGAAGCGCCCTGTCTCGGCCCGCGTGTCAGGTCCGACGCCGGGCCTCACATTGATCTCACTTTTCAATCGTCCGTAATCCGAGGAGTTCGATGCTCAAGTCACTCATCGTCGCAGCCGTACTCGCGGGCGCAGCGACCGTTTCTGTTGCACAGGAGACCAAACCGGTTGTCGTTCTCGTGAAGGTGTTCGCATCGGCCGGACGAGGGGACGAACTCCAGACGCTCTATGTCAAGCGGCTGAATTACCTTCGCAAGGCTGAACCGGACGCAACGTTTCGCGTACATCGCAGCACCAAGGACCCCGACACCTTCCTCTGGTACGAGGTCTACCCTTCAAAAGCCGCGTACGAGAAGCACGTCAAAGTCGTGATGGCCAACTTCAAGAAGGAAGCCGGGCCAACGCCTGCCGGCATCATTGCCAGACCATCGGAGTCGGAGACGTTCACGGAGTTCGGGCAGTGAGGCCGAACTCGCGGCTCAGCTTGGCCGACCGCAGCCGGCTTCGCCGGCCGTGGTCGGCCCGTTAGCTGCAACGTCAGGCGTCGCGGAAGCGGTCGCCCATATCGGGAGGAATCGTGCCGGTACTGTCGACAGGGTGTCTTGCCATCGACTACGCAGACGACGGAAGCGGTCAACCGGTCGTCCTGATTCATAGCTCGGTGAGCGGAAACCGGCAGTGGCGGGCGCTGACCGAGGCACTGAAAGACAACTACCGGGTTCTTGCAGTCAACCTGTTCGGCTACGGGGAAACGACTCCCTGGTCCGGCAGCGCCCCGCAGTCGCTGTATGCGCAGGCCCAACTGATCCTGGCGCTGTGCGAAGAGCTGGGAACTCCGGTCCACATCGTGGGCCACTCCTTCGGCGGGTCTGTCGCCTTGAAGGCGGCCGCACTTCTGGGTTCACGCGTCGGCAGCCTGATCCTTCTCGAGCCAAATCCGTTCTACCTGCTGAAGCAGAACGGCCGCTCCGAGGCTTACCTCGAGTCGCGGAGCCTGCGCGATCACGTCAAGTGCTATGGAGCGTTGGGCGACTGGCCGAAGGTCGCAGAGCGTTTCGCGGACTACTGGTTGGGCAATGGCGCGTGGAGCAGCATGCCGGAGAAGCGCCGGGCCGCCTTCGCTGAATTGCTCGCTCCGAACTTCTACGAGTGGGACGCCGTGATGGAGGAGGAGTCCACCATCGACGACTGGAAGAACCTCACCTCGCGGACGCTCGTGGTAAGCGACGCGGCCACCCGCCTGCCGATTCGAGAGATCGTCGCGCTCTTCGCCAAGGCGTGCCCACACTGGACGTTCCACACCGTACCTGACGGCGGGCACATGGCCCCGCTGACCCGGCCGGAGTTGATCAATCCCGTGGTTCGGCGGTTCCTGGACCAGGGCCGGGCATGAAACCAAAACGACGCTGAACGACACTCATCCGGGCTGCAGCCCGGCAACGCAAGGGAGCGCAACGATGCTGAAGGGTTCCTGCCACTGCGGCAAGGTTGCGTGGAGTTTCGAGGGCACGCCGGAAGGGGCGACCGCGTGCAACTGCACCGTGTGCCGACGCTACGGTGTGCTCTGGGCATACGACTATGACGGCGAGGGCATCAAGACGTCCGGAGAAACTCACGCCTATGTCCGAGGCGACAGGACACTCGGCTTTCATTTCTGTCCGAATTGCGGGTGCGTGGCCTTCTGGCGGGGCCTCGAGCCAGACGTCCAGGGTCGACGCCGTATCGCCGTCAATCTGCGCCTGGCCGAACCGGAAACCGTCGCGGACATACCGATCGACCACTTCGATGGCCTCGTGTCCTTCAGGGACCTCCCCAGAGATGGCAAGTGCGTCAAGGACTACTGGTTCTGAACCTGGGCATGGGTCGTCCTAGTTCGAACGCCAGGCCGCATTGAAGACCCTCGTTGCCTCGCGCTGCATTCTCGAGCCGCTCGTTGTGGCTCATGCAGCCGCCATGTTCCGCGTGCTCAGCGACTCGGCGATCTACGAGTTCGAAAACGAGCCGCCGTCGTCCATCGAATCACTGGCGCAGCGGTACGAACTGCTGCAACGGCGTGGCTCCCCGGACGGAACCGAGAAGTGGCTGAATTGGGTGATTCGGCTTCCCGGCGGCAACCTGGCTGGATACGTGCAGGCGACGGTGCTTGGCTCCGGAGCCTCGTACATTGCCTATGTGCTCAATAGCCGTCATTGGCGGCAGGGCATCGGGCGCAGCGCGGTGGAGGCCCTGCTTGAAGAACTTCGCACCGCGTACGGCGTTCACACCTTCGTTGCAGTTCTCAAGGCAAAGAACTTTCGCTCGGAGGCGCTACTTCGCAGCATGGGATTCGCGGTCGGCACCGCGGAGCAGTATCTGCTGTACCGCGACGGACCGGACGAGCTGGTTATGGTCAAGAAGGTCGCGGCGTCCGAGAATGCGGCGTGACATCTCGCTCGAGCCGGCGGCTCACGTCGCATCGGGCCGCTTCGCATGAAAGCCCGACGGTAAATTGCCCTCACCAAGGACGAGCACTGCGATGCACATCAACGGTAGCTGCCATTGTGGAAAGATAACCTTCACGGCGGAGATCGACCCGTCTCGGGTGATGGTGTGTCACTGCACCGACTGCCAGGTTCTCTCGGGCTCGCCATTCCGGGCCGTCGTCGCCGCGCCGATCGGCAAGTTCAAGCTCCACGGTGCGCCGAAGAGCTACGTCAAGGTTGCCCAGAGCGGCAACCGGCGCGCGCAGGTGTTCTGTCCCGACTGCGGCACTCCGCTGTACGCCGCGGCTCCGGAAAATCCCACGTCGGTCATCATCCGCCTCGGTTGCGTCGAACAGCGCGCACAACTCAAACCCGCAGTCCAGATCTGGCAGCACTCGGCTCTGCCGTGGCTGGCTGAGCTGTCCTCTGTTCCGGGCTCGCCGGAGCAGCAGGCATTCTTGCCTGCGCCGCCGCAGCAAGAGCGAAGGGAGGGCTGATGAAGCTCGGCTACACCATCGTCTACGTCCCGGATGTCGCCAGGTCGCTCGAGTTCTTCGAAGCGGCTTTCGGGCTGAAGAGAAGGTTTCTGCATGAATCGGGAACCTACGGCGAGCTCGACACGGGCGAGACCACGCTGTCCTTCGCCGCACACGAACTCGGGGACATGAACTTCCCCGGTGGACACGTTCGCGCGAGCGAATCGCCAAGACCACTGGGCTTCGAGATTGCCCTCGTCACGGGCGACGTGCCGGCCGCTCATCGCAGGGCGGTCGCTTGCGGTGCTGCCGAGCTCGCGGCGCCCGCGCAGAAGCCTTGGGGACAAGTCGTCTCGTATGTCAGGACACCGGACGGCATCCTGATCGAACTCTGCACACCGGTTGGCGGTTGAGTGCGGCCAGACTCGTCTTTCAGTCGGACGCGTTGCGCTGTATCGGTACGGCGCACGTTTCGCCGCTCCGCGCCGCCGGCGGTCCGTGATCAGCGTTCCGCGCACTTCAATCAGGAGGTCCAATGGCCGAGTCGACGTCAGTCAAAAATATCAAGACACCGTGGCATCTCTGGGTCGTCGGAGTGCTCGCGCTGCTGTGGAACGCGGCCGGTGCGTTCGACTACTTCATGACGGAGACGCGAAACGCGTCCTACATGAACTCCTTCACGGCCGGTCAACTCGCCTATTTCGACAGCATTCCAAAGTGGGCGATCGCGACGTGGGCTCTCGGCGTCTGGGGAGGTGTTCTGGGCTCGGTACTTCTGTTGTTCCGCAGGCGGCTTGCTGTCGCGGTATTCGCCGTCTCTCTGGTGTCCGCCGCCCTGACTTTTCTCTACAACTACGTCCTGTCAAACGGCCTGGAAGTCATGGGCGGCGGTATCGCCTTGTTGTTCGCCGGCGTGATCCTGCTCATCGCGGCGCTGCTTCTCTGGTATGCGCGCTACATGGCGAAGAGTGGAGCCTTGCGGTAGCGATTGGGCGGCGCGGCGACCTGGCCGAAGCGGGCTCGCACCGGCGACCGGCCGCAAGGACGCGAGTGCAGCATGGACGTCTACGACAAGAGCCTGATCACGATTCTGGGCGTCTCGCTGTTGCTGCTGGCACTCGCCGTTCCCCTGGCACTGCGCCTGGTGCCCCGCAATGTGCTGTACGGCTTTCGCACCCGAGCAACCCTGGCGGATGACGAACTCTGGTTCTCCGCCAACGCGTATTTCGGCCGCCGCCTCATCGGCACAACCGTCGTCGGATGCGCGTCGGCCGTGGTCATTCTCCTGGTGCTTCCCGTGCCGCCGGATTGGGTGGTGCCGGTCTCGGTGCTCTGCCTCGCCCTGCCAAGCCTGATTGCCGCCCTCGCCACCATGCGGTTTGT
>JBLMYH010000008.1:0-4409 GCA_050258175.1 Hyphomicrobiaceae bacterium | reverse complement strand
GGTCGACAGTTCAAGTATGCGAATACCGTAAAGCTTGCACTTGAGCAGTTCCTGCACCGGTATGCCGCCGCCGCGGCGGTCGCGTACGGCGAGAATGATTTCGCTTATCTGCAGGCGCAGGGCCAGTTCGGGCAGCGGCTCCTGGGTGTCGAGAATGTGCGTATGGTCGACGAAATGGTGACTGCCGCCCATCGGCAGGTAACCGATGACCTCAACATTGCTGGCGTGGTTGCGCCTGGCCAGCATGGCCTCGATGTGGGCTGCGCGGCTACCGGTGCCGATCACCAGGGCGCGGGTCTTGAGTGCTCCCGCGCGGGTCCAGCGGATGAACAGGGCACGGCTGAGCAGAATGCCCAGCAGTGCCAGGCCGAACGACAGCAGAAACGCGCCGCGCCCGACCAGCAAGGCGGGGAAGAAATAGAACAGCAGACTCATCGTCAGCAGACCCAGCACAAAACTGAGGCCCAGGCGCTGCAGCAGGGCGCGTATGCCTCCTTGCCATTCGAGGTCATACAGGCCGCTCGCGGTCATCAGTCCCAGCATGACGATGGCGAAGGTCAAAGCCTTGGGCAGCAGCGGATCGAGTTCGCGGGGAATCGCGGTGACATCAAGGAAGCGGGCGCTCACTCCAGCGTAGATCGATCCGCTCAGGATCAGCGTTTCGATCAATACCAGCAGTAATAAATTCAGCGGCACGTAGTGCCTGAAAAATCGAATCACAGCCGTTCACCCACAGGAATCATGAAATATGAGGCAGCATCTTCCATGCCAGTGCGGGCCGCTATGGCGGTGAACAGCCGAGGGCCCTGACCTGTGGCAAGCGCAGGCGCCGCGGGCTGCCATCTGCCTGCAGACGTTTCATGTTGCGCAGTTCGGACGCGGGGTAGACGACTAGGTCGACCCGCGCGCGCGGGTCGTCGATTATGAAGCGGGGGTAGATCCGCCCTTGGGTATCTGGCCGGTACTCGCCTGCCTGGTAGCTTGAAGCCAGGCGCATCAGCAGAAATTCGACATCCTTCTGATGGTCGGTAAAGAGTTGCAGATTGATGTCGCTATGCGGCGCGGCCGTGCCGTTGAGTACGGGCCCGGTGAGGTGGGGATCGAAATCCGCAAGTTGCTCCATGTACTCAATGGCGGTTTGGCGCAACAGCACCAATTGCGCGCGGGTTTCGTCGCTCTGGTAGATCGCCTGGTAGCTGCGCAGTGCCTCCTCGACCTGCTGGTTGTCGGGCAGGTTGCCGCTGTCGGGTGCGCCGAGTTGGCGCGCCGCCTTGCGTTTGGCACTTCCATAATCGAGGCTGCCGTCCTCGGCCAGCATGCGCGCCGCAGCGTGAGCGATTCGGCGGCGCATGTCCTGATGCTTCATAGCGGCGACCCGGGGAAGGCGGCGGCGGGCGCTGCCGGGGTTTCGGCGTCCGTCCCCCATGTCGGCGCAGGCGCGTCGGGGGGCGGGAATTCCTGGTAGAAATGTTCAACCATGCCGGTTGTATCGGTGCCCAGAACCTTCCCCAGGAGTCCGCCTATCAATGTGTCAGGCAGGCGGGTTCCGGTATCGGGATCGATTTTCACGCTGATGATGCCGTCTGGCATTGGCCAGCCTTTTTGCGGCACGCCTTTTAGCGCCGAGCCCATGAAACCCATCCAGATCGGCAGCGCGGATTGTGCGCCGGTTTCGTGCCGGCCGAGCGAGCGCGGCTGATCGTAGCCCATCCAGGTGATGGCCACCAGACCGGGCGTATACCCGGCGAACCAGGTGTCGCGTGCATCGTTCGTCGTGCCGGTCTTGCCCGCGATGTCGCTGCGGCCGAGTTGGGCTGCGCGCGCGCCAGTCCCATAGCGCACCACGTCCTGCATCATGCTCGTCATCAGCCAGGCGTTGCGCGGGTCGATTACGCGTGGCGCGCTTCCTCCCGCCGTTTGCGGCCTGGCTTCCATCAGTAGCTGCCCATCCTTGTCATAGACCTTGTCGATCAGATAGGGCCTGACGCTGAAGCCGCCATTGGCGAAGACACCGTAGGCCGCTGCCAACTGGAGCGGGGTAACGCTTCCCGCGCCCAGCGCCATGGTGAGGTAGGGCGGATGGCGCGCTGGATCGAAACCGAAACGGCGGATGTAGTCGCGCGCATAATTTGGGCCGATTCCCTGCAGAATACGTATCGACACCAGGTTGAGCGATTTGGTCAGCGCAGTGCGCATGCGTACCGGACCGCTGGTGTCACCTTCGTAGTTCTGGGGCTCCCAAGCGGTACCACCGGCCTCTTCGGCGGTCAGGGTTAGCGGCATGTTGTCGACCATGGTGGCCGGCGTGTAGCCTTTTTCCAGCGCAGCCGAATAAATGAAGGGCTTGAAACTCGATCCCGGCTGCCGCCAGGCTTGTGTCACGCGGTTGAATTTGTTGCGATGAAAGTCGAACCCGCCGACCAGCGCGGTGATGGCGCCATCATTCGGATTCAGCGCGACCAGTGCGGCTTCCACCTCGGGCAGCTGGGCCAGCCGCCATTGCGGCGGCTTGCCTGTGGCCTGCACGCGAACCACCGCGCCGGGGGCGAGTTGCCGCCCTTTCTTCCCTGCGGTCCAGTTGGCCACCCACTTGAGCGAAGCGCCCGAAATGTCGACCACCGTGCCGTCCTCAAGTTGGGCGCGGATCAGCTTGGGACTCGCGCTGACGACCACGGCAGGAAGCATGTCGCTGACCGGGGCGAGATCTTCCAGTGCCGTTGCGATGGCCGCTTCGCGTTCGGCCTTGTCAGTCGGCAGACTGATTTCCTTTTCCGGCCCGCGATAGCCGTGGCGCTGGTCGTAGTCGGCGATGCCTTGCCAGACCGCGAGATCGGCAGCGGTCTGTTGGGCACGCCGCAGCGTGGTGACCGCCTTGTAGCCCGAGCTGTAGATGGATTCGCCGTATTTCTCGAACAGGGCCTGGCGTACCATTTCGGCTGCATAGTCGGCAGAAACATCGGTTTGCTGCCGCGTCTGGCGAATGACGAGTTTTTGTTTGACGGCGGCCTGCCAGGTCGCCTGATCGATGAACTTGAGCGCGCGCATGCGCCCCAGGACGTATTCCTGGCGAGCCTTGGCGCGCGGGAAGTTGACTACCGGGTTATAGCGCGACGGCGCCTTCGGCAATCCTGCGAGCATAGCGAATTCGGCCAGCGACAATTCACGCATGGGCTTGCCGAAGTAGGTGCGTGCTGCGGCTTCAAAGCCGTACGTACGCTGCCCCAGATAGATCTGGTTGAGATACAGCTCAAGAATTTTGTCCTTCGACAGGCTGTGCTCGATCTTCATCGCCAGCATCGCCTCGGACAACTTGCGGGTGAGGGTTTTTTCGTTCGACAGGAAGAAGTTGCGTGCGACCTGCATGGTGATGGTCGAGGCACCTTCCTTGGCGCCGCCGGACACCAGGTTCGAAACCGCTGCGCGCAGAACGCCCACCGTATCCACTCCACCATGCTCGTAGAAGCGCTCGTCTTCAGCGGCGATGATCGCCTGCTTCATATAGGTCGGGACGTTTTCGATGGCGATGAACGCCCGACGCTCCTCCCCGAATTCGCCGATCAAGGCGCCATCAGCGGTATATACGCGCAGCGGCAGCTTGGGCTTGTAGTTCGTTAGCGCTTCGAGCGGCGGCAGGTTCGGGTAAATCAAGGCTGCCGCCAATCCGGCCAAGGCCGTGCCGACGACGCCGAGGCTGATGATCAATGCCAGTGCGTAATGCCACCATTTCGAAAACATCCGGTTCCTTTATACGAAGACGTCTTGAGGCTGGAACACCTACATCAAATGGCCCCCTGGTGGGGCGGCCAGCGGGGCCGTCTCAATAACCCGCTGTTTCTATGCGCTTTGATTCGCCGCCTGTCACGCGGTGTACTTGGCCGCCCGCCGTCCGCCTGGCGGTGCCGATCGAATCTGCCATGTGATGCCTAAAGTTTCCGACGATTATAGGCGTTAGTGGTGTTGGAAATTGGACACACATGTTCAACTCTAGTGTAGTGGCAGGAAAAAAACTGTTAAAAACCGTGTGTTGTTGCTAGCATTTAAAAACAATAATTAAGAAAAAGCTCCAACCCACAGAAGTGTAAAGGAAAACTCTTGCACCTGAATATCAATCTGGACTGGCTGTCCGCCAAGGCCTTGCCCATCCTGGGGCTCGACATCAGTACGACCGCGGTCAAGCTGGTGGAGTTGTCCGACGCCGGGAAGGGCATGCTGCGGGTGGAGCGCTATGTCATCGAGCCCTTGCCTAAGGATGCCGTGACGGATGGCAATATCGCCAACCTCGATCAGGTGGCCGATGCCTTGCGCACCGCCTGGAAGAACCTGGGGACGCGGATCAAGAACGTTGCCCTGGCGTTGCCATCGTCGGCAGTCATCACCAAAAAAATCCTGGCGCCCGCCAGCCTCAAGGG
>JBLMYH010000007.1:0-8328 GCA_050258175.1 Hyphomicrobiaceae bacterium | reverse complement strand
GACCGTGGGTCTGCGCGAACAATTCAGCTGCGTGGTCGAACAGTTTTTTCTTGCTGGTGACACTGATGTCCAGCAAGCTGGTGTCGGGGGTTATGAGGGGGGTTATTAGGTTCATGCTTTGCGCAGCCGGGGGAGTTTGTCCAGCATTTGCAGATTATACGCCCGAAGGCTGTTTGAGGCCTTCGGGCGGGGAGGGCGCGGAATTCGCCGTCAGGCCGGGCTTTCCGTTGCTTGATGCTTCAGTCCGCCGCTGACCTGGTGGACGTCTGAGGTTTTTTCCTTGTGCTTGACGATCTGGCGATCCAGTTTGTCTGCCAGAAGATCGATGGCGGCGTACATGTTGCCGTCCTCGCTGTGGGCATGAAAATCGTGTCCTTTGACGTGCAGCGTCGCTTCCACCTTGTGCAGCAGTTTTTCCACCTGCATGATGACCGTGACATTGATGACGTGGTCGAAATGGCGCTTGACGCGGTCGAGTTTTTCGGAAACGTAGTCGCGGATGGCTGGGGTCACTTCAAGGTGATGACCCGAAATCGTCAAATTCATAAAGCCTCCTAAGTCTGCTGAAAATAACTGGAAGCCGGTATGCCGCCCTACTTCCAGAAGCGGATTGTCACGCTCGATTTCATTGTCGGACGAAAGCCCGGCACATTCAAGCGCGTCGCAGACCAGCAGGTCGGAGATTGGAAAAGGCCTTTGTGATCAAAGCGCGCGGCGCATGTTTGCGGGCGGGATTTGCAGCGACTCACGATATTTGGCGACCGTGCGGCGGGCCACCACGATGCCCTGCTGGCCCAGGACTTCCGCCAGTTGGCCGTCGGACAGCGGCTTTTTCGTGCTTTCGGCAGCAACCAGCTGTTTGATGAGGGCGCGAATGGCGGTCGAGGAACAGGCGCCGCCGCTGTCGGTGGAGACGTGGCTGCCGAAGAAATACTTCAGTTCGTAGAGGCCGCGCGGCGTCATCATGTACTTTTGCGTGGTGACGCGCGAAATGGTCGATTCGTGCAGTTCCACCGCGTCGGCGATCTCGCGCAGCACCAGCGGGCGCATCGCCACCTCCCCATGTTCGAAGAACTGCTTTTGGCGGTCGACGATGGCCTGCGAGACGCGCAGGATGGTATCGAAGCGTTGTTGCACGTTCTTGATCAGCCAGCGTGCTTCCTGAAGCTGGCTGGCAAGCTGGCTGCCGCCGCTTTCGCGGTGGCGTGACAGGATGTCGGCATAGACGCGGTTGACGCGCAGTTTGGGCATGGCGTCGGCGTTGAGACTGGCGATCCACATGCCCTTGACCTTGCGCACGTAGACGTCGGGGATCACGTAGTGCGTGTCGTCTGCGCCGAAGGCCGCGCCGGGGCGCGGGTTCAGGGACAGGATCAGGGCCCGGGCGGCGCGCAGGGTGGCGTCGTCGATGCCGAGCATTTTCTTCAGCTTGCCGACATCGCGCGCGGCGAGCAGATCGAGATAATGGGTGGTCAGCCGCATGGCGGCATCGCGCGCTGGCGTGTCCGGCGGCAGGGCGCGCAGCTGCAGGGTCAGGCATTCGGCCAGATTGCGTGCGCCGACGCCGGTCGGGTCCATGTTCTGCAGATGCTTGAGCGCAGTCTCGACCTCTTCGGGCTCGAGCTCCTCGAGTTCGCCTTGCAGGCTGGCGGTGATGTCTTCCAGCGGCTGGGTCAGAAAACCTGCGTCATCCAGGTCGTCGATCAGCGCGGCGACCAGGGTGCGGTCGCGCAGGGTGAGCGGGCTGACGATCAACTGGTTCAGCAGATGTTCGCGCAAGGTCGCGCCGGAAATCGAGCCCTGGGTGTAGTCGTTGTCCTCGTCATCGCCGCTGGCCACGCTGTAGTCGTTCCAGTCGGCGTCGTCCAGTGCGGTGGCCGGCTCGGACTCGACGTGCTCGGGCGGCGCCGTTTCGGTGCTTTGCGCCTCGGCCTCGGCGGTATGCGCCGGCGCTTCCGCCGAGGCGTAGCCTTCCTCCTCGTCCTCGCGCTCGAGCAGGGGATTGTCCTGCAGCATCTGTTCCAGTTCCTGGTTCAATTCCAGCGTCGACAGCTGCAGCAGCCGGATCGACTGTTGCAGCTGCGGCGTCAGAGTAAGGTGCTGGCCGAGCTTGAGTTGAAGGCTGTGTTTCATGAATCTTGACTACGGCAAAAATCGTGCCGACTTGAATAAAGTGTAACGCGATTCAGCTGGGTATGGCGATTAATTGATTACAGCCGGAAATTTTCGCCGAGATAGACCTTGCGGGCGTTGTCGTCCTGAATGATGAGGTCGGGCGTGCCGGCGATCAGCACGCGGCCTTCGTTGATGATGTAGGCGCGGTCGCAGATTCCCAGGGTTTCGCGCACATTGTGATCGGTGATCAGCACGCCGATGTCGCGTTCGATGAGGAAATGCACCAGTTTCTGGATGTCGAGCACCGCAATGGGATCGACCCCGGCGAAGGGTTCGTCGAGCAGGATGAAGCGCGGGTTGATCGCCAGCGCGCGGGCGATTTCCACACGTCGGCGTTCGCCACCTGACAGGCTGACGGCGGATGCCTCGCGCAGATGGGCGATGTGCAGGTCTTCCAGCAGGTTGTCGAGGTGTTCTTCGCGTTCGGCCTTGTTGTAGGGCTTGAGCTCAAGAATGGCGCGGATGTTTTCTTCCACGGTCATCTTGCGGAAGATCGAGGGTTCCTGCGGCAGGTAGGACAGGCCCAGCCGGGCGCGCTGGTGGATCGCCATGTGGGTGAGATCGTGCGTGTCCATCTGCACGCTGCCGCCGTCCGCCGCGACCAGCCCCACCACCATGTAAAAACAGGTGGTCTTGCCGGCGCCGTTGGGGCCGAGCAGGCCGACGACCTCGCCACTTTTGACTTCGAAGGAGACGTCGTGCACCACGGTGC
This sequence comes from Hyphomicrobiaceae bacterium, assembly GCA_050258175.1. Taxonomy (GTDB): domain Bacteria; phylum Pseudomonadota; class Gammaproteobacteria; order Burkholderiales; family Thiobacillaceae; genus Thiobacillus. The sequence goes on along the minus strand of JBLMYH010000007.1, from coordinate 5,441 downwards.
GTTTGCCGTACGTCTTGCGCAGGCCCTGGGCGGAGATCTGGCTCATGGTTTGGCCGCGGGCTGTTCGGTGCTGCGGGGCTTCGGGCGGATCACGGCGCGTACCCGTCCACTCGGGGTTTTGGCGCCGGGTTGGCCGACGACCTTGTAGAACCCGGTGTTGGCGTTGTAGGAGATCTGCGCGCCGCGCAGTTCGTCGCTACCCCGCTGCAGTCGGGCTTGGCCAATCAGTTCGACCTGGCCGCTGACGCCGTCATATTCGATGCGGTCGGCGAAGCCTTCGATGAATTCATCGCGGCCATCGACCTTCTGGCGGAACGCCACCGGGCGGCCGGTGGCGCTGACCTTGTCGAGCCCGTCCGCGTTCTGGGTCACCTGAACGTAATCGGCACGCAGCATCAGCGTGCCCTGGCTCAGCACCACATTGCCCTGATAGATGCTGATTTTCTTGATGTCGTCGAGCGTGACAGTGTCTGCTTCAAGGTTGACCGGCTTGTCGCGGTCGGCTTTTTCCGCATGGGCGGACGTGGCCAGCAGGGCGGCACAAAGCACCGCTTGCAGCCTCTTGTTCAATAGCTTCATGGCGCTAGCCTTTTCCGGAAATGTAGTGGGCGTGCACACGCCCGGTCAGTTTGAGGATACGTTGCTTGGCGTCGTATTCCATCGCATCTGCGCGCAGATCCATGGTGGCATCGTGAATCTCCACCGGACCCGGGGAGCGCAACTGGTCGCGCTCGGGGAAAACCAGCAGCCGCGCCGAGCGCAGGGTCATGAGCGACTGCCCGGGGCGGGCGGCGCGCTCCACGACAACGTCGCCGCGCAGGTCCACTTCGTTGCCGTCGGGGGACACCGTCGCCTGGTTTGACACGGCGCTCACGTCGCCGGCCTGCGCGTCCAGTTGGGTGAAGTGGGGCGCTTCCAGTTCGGTGAGTTTGCTGTTTGCATAATGCCTCAGTGTTTTGGCCGACAGGCGGTACTGCGGTTTGCCCTCCGCATCGGTGCGCAGCGCATCGAAGTTTTCCATGATGCCCTCGGGATCGCTCCGGGTGGGCGACGCACTGCCGGCCGGTAGCTCCACTACATGGTCGAGCCAGAAGCTGAGGGCGGCCAGCAGCAGCAAAATGGCCAGCGGCAGCCACAATGGCCCGCGTGCGATCATGCCGCCCTCGAATGGGCGGCGTTGGCAGAGCGCCGTGCGCGAGCGGTCATTTCAGGTACGGCGCTAGTGCCGCGTCCAGCGTACCCTGCGCGCGCATCAGGAACTCGCAGGCCTCGCGCACCGCGCCGTGGCCCGCTTCGCGCGTGGTGGTGTAATGGCTGTAGGCCTTCACCAGTTCCGGCGCCGCAGGCACGGTGATCGCCAGGCCGGCGCGGCGCATCACCGGCAGATCGACCACGTCGTCGCCCATGTAGGCGGTGGCTTCACGGTCGATGTTCAACTCGCGGCACAGTGCCTCGTATACGGCCAGCTTGTCGTGTGCGCCCTGATGAACGATCTCGATGCCGAGATTGTGTGCCCGGTGTTCCACCACGCGCGAACTGCGCCCGGTGATGATGGCAAGCTCGACGCCGCTGCCCTTGAGCATTTTCAGGCCGTGGCCGTCGAGCGAATTGAAGCCCTTGTATTCCTGCCCGTCGTCGGCCAGGAACAGGGTGCCGTCGGTCATCACGCCGTCGACGTCGAACGCGATCAGTTCGATATTCCGCGCGCGCGCGATCAGGTCGGCCGTCATCACACCACCCCCGCTTTCAACAGGTCGTGCATGTTGAGCGCGCCTACCAGGGTGTTGTCGGCGTCGACCACCAGCAGGCCGTTGATTTTGAGCGTGTCCATTTTTTCCACCGCCGCCACGGCGAGTTCGTCCGCGCGGATCGTCTTCGGATTTCGGGTCATGAGATCGGCGATCTTCGCCTGCTGCAGATCGAGCGGCTGCTCCAGCGCGCGGCGCAGGTCGCCGTCGGTGAACAGGCCCGCCACCTTGCCGGCGGCATCGACCACGGCGGTCATGCCGAGGCCCTTCTGCGTCATTTCGAACAGGGCAGCCTTGAGCGTGGCATCCCGGTCGACCTTGGGCAGGTCATCGCCGGCGTGCATGACGTCGCGCACATGAATCAGCAGGCGCCGCCCGAGGCTGCCGCCCGGATGGGTGCGGGCAAAGTCGTCGGCCGAAAAGCCGCGTGCGTCGAGCAGCGCCACCGCCAGTGCATCGCCCAGGGCGAGCGCGGCGGTGGTGCTGGCGGTGGGCGCCAGGTTGAGCGGGCAGGCTTCCTTGTCGACCGCTGCATTGAGATGCACGTCGGCTTCCCGCGCCATGGTCGAGTTCGGATTGCCGGTCATCGCGATGAGCTTGGCGCCACGTCGCGTGATGAGCGGCACGATGCTGACGATTTCGTTGCTTTCTCCCGAATTCGACAGTGCCAGCACCACGTCGTCGTGCGCGATCATGCCGAGGTCGCCATGGCTGGCTTCGCCCGGGTGCATGAAAAAGGCGGGGGTGCCGGTGGAGGCCAGGGTGGCGGCGATCTTGCCGCCGACGTGGCCGGACTTGCCCATCCCCGTTACGACCACACGGCCGCGGCAGGCCAGGATCAGTTGCACGGCATTGGCAAAGCCGGCGTCGAGCCGGGTGGACAGGGCGCGCAAGGCGTCGGCTTCGATGTCGAGCACCTGGCGGGCGAGCGCAAGCAAATGATCGGGGGAGGAGGGTTGGGGTCGCATGGTCGCCAAGTATACTAAAGGCTGCCTTTCCGCCTGCGTTTTCGCTGCGAATCCGGAAGGGCGATTCCGACAGAAAAGATGGGCCGAAGCCCATAAAAAATCCATGTCCGACAACAGGACTCCGACTTCGATATGGGCTCGAGCCCATGAAGGATCGTATGCATAGCAGCCTCCAGCTTGTCCTGATTCTGCTTGCGGTCGCCGTGCTGGTGGCCGCTGCGGCGCGCGCCTTGCGTCTGCCGACCATGCTGGGCTATCTGGTGACCGGCATCGCGATCGGCCCCTACGCACTGGGCTGGATCCCGGACAGCGCGGAGGCGCGCTACCTGGCCGAGTTCGGCGTGGTGTTCCTGATGTTCTCGATCGGTCTGGAATTCAGCCTGGCGCGCCTGATGACCATGCGCATGACGGTGTTCGGGTTTGGCGGTGCACAAGTCGTGCTGACCATCGCGCTCACCGCAGCGATTGCCTGGCTGCTGCATCTGCCGTTGCTCGCGGCGCTGGCGCTGGGCGGCATCATGTCGATGTCGTCCACCGCCATCGTGTCCAAGCTGATGGCCGAGCGGCTGGAAATCCAGACGCCGCATGGCCGTCAGATATTTGGCGCGCTGCTGTTCCAGGATCTCGCCGTGGTGCCTCTGCTGATCCTGATTCCGGCGTTCGCCAGGCAGTCGGATGCCATGGCGGCCGACCTGGCGCTGGCGGGGCTCAAGGCGGTGGGGGTGCTGGGTTTTCTGCTGTTCGTCGGGCAACGCATGATGCGCCCCTGGTTCCAGTGGGTGGCGGGGCGCAAGTCGCCCGAACTCTTCACGCTCAACCTGCTGCTGTTCACGCTGGGCCTGGCGTTCCTGACCGAGAGCGTCGGCCTGTCGCTGGCGCTCGGCGCCTTCCTGGCCGGCATGCTGATTTCGGAAACCGAATACCGCTATCAGGTGGAGGACGACATCAAGCCTTTCCGCGACGTCCTGCTGGGGCTGTTCTTCGTCACCATCGGGATGCGACTCGACCTGATGCAGGTCATGCTGAACTGGGTCGACGTCTTGCTGCTGGTCGTCGCGATCGTCGTCGGCAAGGGGCTGCTGGTCGCCGGCCTGGCGATGGTCTTTGGCAGTAGCCGCCCCACTGCGGTGCGCACCGCACTGGGGCTGGCGCAGGCGGGCGAATTCGGTTTCGTGCTGCTGGCGCAGGCAGCCGACTTGGATCTACTGGGTGCCCACATCACCCAGCCGGTGCTGGCGGCGATGGTGCTGTCGATGCTGGTCGCCCCGTTTCTGATCCACCGCATGGACGTGCTGACCCGGCTGATCGCAGGCAGCGAATGGGCCGGGCGCGCCAAGGAGGTGCACGACATCGCGGTCAAGACCTTCGGCAAGGCCCAGCACGTGATCGTCTGCGGCTACGGTCGCAGCGGGCAGAATCTGGCGCGCCTGCTGGAGGCCGAGGGCATCAGCTTCATCGCGCTCGATGCTGACCCCGAGCGCATCCATGCAGTGGCGGCCTCCGGCGTCAGTGTCGTCTATGGCGACGCCAGCCGCCGCGAAGTGCTGGTCGCCGCGGGCTTGAGCCGCGCGCAGGCGATCGTGGTGACGTATTCCGACCTGCACTCCAGCATGGCCATCCTGCGCCACGTGCGCGAACTGCGGCCGGAGCTGCCAGTGGTGGTGCGCACCATCGACGACACCCACATCGACGCGCTGAAAGCGGCGGGTGCGGCCGAAGTGGTGTCCGAGGTGATGGAGGGCTCGCTGATGCTGGCCTCGCATGCGCTGATGCTGCTGGGGGTGCCGCTCTCCCAGGTGCTGAAGCGGATCCGCGAGGTGCGCGAAACGCGCTACGCCATGATGCGCGGTTTTTTCCGCGGTGCCAGCGACGTCGACGACGAACTGGACCAGGATGCGCAGCCGCGCCTGCACACCGTGCTGGTCACCCAGGGCGCGGCGGCGCCGGGACGCAGCCTGGAAGAGTTGAAGCTGGACGAACTGCTGGTCGAGGTGGTGGCGATCCGGCGTCAGGGCATCAAGGGCGTCGACCCGCAGCCCGATACCCGCATCCAGGTGGGCGACGTGCTGGTGCTGCGCGGCGCCGCCGATGGGCTGGCGGCGGCGGAGTTCAGGGTGTTGCAGGGCTGAGGGACGTAAAAAAAGCCCGTCTGATCGGCGGGCTTGAATGATTGCTGGAACTTACACGCCCATGCAGACCGTGTAGGAGTCGGCGTCTTTAATGTTGGCTGTGGGGGTGGCTTGCGCGTTGGCGCTCGGATTCGGCGTGAACGGCGTGGCCATCATCGAGCCGGTCGCAGTGTTGCCGTCATCCAACTGCGTGTCCAACTGCTTGACGAACTTACCGAGGATGTTAGTCGAGCAGATCACATAGGTACCGCTGATCGGGACCGGTTGATTATTAGCGTCTAGGCCTATGATAGGCGGATTCGTTGCACTGCCGCTCTGGATGCCGATGACACCGCCCGACGCGTTCCTGGGGAGGTAGTCCGCCGCGCCAGGGGTGGTCACGCCGGGGGCCAAGCCCGCCAGCCGCACGTGCTGCCAGAACAGGTAAGACTCATCGGTAACGGCCGTGCTGTACCAAGGGCCGTCGATGACGCCGTTGCCTTGCAGGCCAGCGGGCGTGGTGGCGAGCGTGCCGCCGGTGACATGAAGTGCCACGTTCGTATCATCTCCGGGCAGCGCCTTGAATTTGTCCTGGTAGCCGTAGATGAACACCGGAA
>JBLMYH010000006.1:0-4335 GCA_050258175.1 Hyphomicrobiaceae bacterium | reverse complement strand
CCATGGCACAGCCCCTGTTGAATATCAGGATATATAAATATAGGCTACTGACGCGCGCTCGCAAGCACACCCCCCGAAGACGGCTGCCGGGATCGCTCAAGCCCCCGCCCGGGATTAAGATGCGGCAACGCCCTCCTTCAGGTCCCGCCGCATGCCGATGTCGCCCTCTACTCTCGTCTCGCCGCCGCTGTTCACCGCCGCCGACATCCGCGAGATCGACCGACACTGGGCGGACACCCATCGCGGCAGCCCACTGATGGAAAGCGCGGGTGCTGCGGCTGCCGAACTGGCGGGCACGCTGGCCAGTGAGTCGGGCGAACCGATCCTGGTCCTCGCCGGCCCCGGCAACAACGGCGGCGACGCGCTGGTTGCTGCGCGTCGGCTCACTGCGCAAGGGTTCCGCGTCGTGGTAGTCAGCCGTGCCGACCCCGCGCGGTTGCCGCTGGATGCCGCGCGCGCCTGGGCAGCCTGGCGCGAAATCGGCGGTCTGCTGCAGACGGACATCCCGCCGTCGCAACGTTTCAGCCTGGTCATCGACGGACTGTTCGGGGTGGGATTGGCACGTGACGTGACCGACGCCGAGGCGCGCTGGATCGCGCAAGCCAATGACATGGCCTGCCCCAAGCTCGCACTCGATGTACCGAGCGGGCTCGACAGCGACACCGGGCAGATTCGCGGCTGCGCCGTGCGGGCCGATCACACGCTCACCTTTCTCGGCCTCAAACCCGGCCTCCTCACCGCCGACGGGCCGGATTGCGCCGGCGAACTGCATCTCGACACGCTCGGCATCGATCCGGAGACGCTGCCGACCGTGGCGGGCAGCGCGCTGACGCAACTGGAGAATCGCCATCGCCTGCCGGCGCGCGCCCGCAACAGCCACAAGGGCCTGTACGGCCACGTCGGCATCATCGGCGGCGATGCCGGCATGGTGGGCGCCAGCCTGATCGCCGGACGTGCCGCGCTGCAGCACGGCGCGGGCAGCGTCACCCTGGGCGTGCTGGACGAGCGCGTCGTGGTCGATTACGTCGAGCCGCGGCTGATGTTTGCACGGCCGGGGAAACTGCTGGGCATGAAACTGGACGGACTGGCGATCGGCCCCGGACTGGGGCAGCGCCCGCCGGCGCGCGCGCTGCTGGAGGAAGCCTTGGCCATGGCCTGCCCGCTGGTGCTGGACGCCGACGCGCTGAATCTGCTGGCCGGCGATGCCGAACTGGTCAGGCAGGCCGCCCGCCGCGCCCACCCCACCCTGCTCACGCCCCACCCCGGTGAAGCCGCGCGCCTGCTCGGGCTGAGCGGCGCCGGCATCCAGGCTGACCGCATCCGGGCGGCCCGCACGCTGAGCGCGAAATTTCATGCGGAGGTCGCGCTGAAAGGCGCGGGGACCGTCGTCGCCCGTCCCGACGGCCGCTACGCCATCAACCTCACGGGCGGCCCCTGGCTTGCCCAGGCGGGCTCTGGCGACCGTCTCACCGGCATGGTGACCGCGCTGCTGGCTCAGGGCATGACTGCAGGTGACGCGCTGGAAGCTGCCGTATGGCTGCATGGCCGGCAGGTCCCTCGCCCTGTTACGCCTTCAACAGCGATCTGAGCAATCGGGGCAAGCACAGCGCGTCGGCCGCCAACGAATCGGACCACGCGCGTCGTGCGCTTCCATACAGAAGCCCCCCGCTGACGAAACCGCGCCGAATTCCCGGCCGGGGCGCAGGATTCGAATCCTGCGGCGGCCCCGAAGGCCGCGACCCTCAACAGATGCGCGATTTGAGATAGGCGTTGAAATCCTCGCTGACTTCGCTGTGCTTCAGCGCGTATTCGACCGTGGCCTGCAGATAGCCGAGCTTGCTGCCGCAGTCGTAGCGAATGCCGTCGAAGGCATAGGCCAGCACCTGCTGCTCCTTCAGCAGCGCGGCAATGGCGTCGGTGAGCTGCAGTTCGCCGCCGGCACCGGGTTTCAGGTGCTGGATATGATGGAAGATGCGCGGGGTAAGGATGTAGCGACCGACCACGCCCAGATCGGACGGCGCGTCTTCGGGCCTGGGTTTCTCGACAATGGCGTTCACCCGCGACACGCGCTCGGCCATCGGGCTGGCGTCGACGATGCCGTAGGACGCGGTCTCCTCGGGCGCGACCTGCTGCACGCCGAGCACCGAGCACTGGTAATAGTCGTACTGATCGACCATCTGCTTCATCACCGCCGGGCTGCCGTCGATCAGGTCGTCGGCAAGGATGACGGCGAAGGGTTCGTTGCCGATCACGGGTTGCGCGCACAGCACGGCATGGCCGAGCCCCAGCGCCTCGGCCTGGCGGATGTAGATGAAGTTGACGCCGGCCGGCCGGATCGACTGCACCAGTTCCAGGTCGCGATTCTTGCCGCGCGCGGCCAGTTCGGTTTCCAGTTCGTAGGCCTTGTCGAAGTGGTCTTCGACCGTGCGCTTGGTGCGGCTGCTGATGAAGATGATGTCGGTGATGCCGGCATCCATCGCCTCTTCGACTGCATACTGGATCAGCGGCTTGTCGACGATGGGCAGCATTTCCTTGGGGCTGGCCTTGGTGGCCGGCAGGAAGCGGGTGCCGAGGCCGGCAACCGGAAATACGGCTTTTTTGACTTTTTGCATATCTGTTTCCTGCTCGCTCCTGGTTCCGAAATTAAAACGGTGCTGCGCGTTCTTATTATTCTTGCGATTCCAACAGCGCCAGCAACGCGGCTTCGTCGAGGATGGTCACCCCGAGTTCCTGCGCTTTCGTCAGCTTGCTGCCGGCTTCCGCGCCGGCCACCACGTAGTCGGTTTTCTTCGACACCGATCCGGACACCTTGCCGCCGGCGGCCTCGATCCTCTCCTTCGCCGCATCGCGCGTCAGCGTCGGCAGCGTGCCCGTCAGCACCAGCGTCTTGCCCGCAAGGATACCAGCCGACGATTGCGCGCCGGATGATTCGGGCCAGCGCACCCCCGCGGAACGCAACGTTTTGACCACCCCGAGGTTATGCGGCTCGGCAAAAAATTGGACGATGGACTGCGCCACGATGGGGCCGACATCGCGCACCGCCAGCAGGTCGGCCTCGGTTGCTGCAAGCAGCCTGTCCAGCGAACCGAAATGCTGCGCCAGGTCCTTGGCAGTCGCCTCCCCGACATTGCGGATCCCCAGCGCGAAGATGAAGCGGGCCAGGGTGGTGCGCTTGCTGGCCTCGATCGCCGCCAGCAGGTTGGCCGCCGACTTCTCGGCCATGCGCTCGAGCCCGGCGAGCGTGTCGGGGCCCAGGCCGTACACATCGGCAGGGCTGTGCACCAGGCCGCGATCGACAAGCTGGTCAACCAGCTTGTCGCCCAGTCCTTCGATATCCATCGCGCGCCGTCCGGCAAAATGCAGCAGCGCCTGCTTGCGCTGCGCCGGGCAATACAGGCCGCCGGTGCAGCGCACTGCGGCCTCGCCCTCCAGTCGCACCACGTGCGAGCCGCACTCGGGGCAGACGGGGTAGCTTTGCAGAATGTTGAAGCGCGGCGGTTCGGGAATGGGTCGCCGGTCGAGCACAGCCGCGACGACTTCGGGAATGACGTCGCCGGCACGCCGCACGATGACGGTGTCGCCTACGCGCACGTCCTTGCGGTCGATCTCGTCCTGGTTGTGCAGGGTGGCATTGGTCACTGTCACGCCGCCGACGAATACCGGCGCCAGGCGCGCCACCGGCGTCAGCGCGCCGGTGCGGCCGACCTGCACGTCGATACCGAGCACGGTGGTGAGTTGTTCCTGGGCCGGAAATTTGTGCGCCACGGCCCACCGCGGCTCGCGCGTGACGAAGCCGAGTTCGCGCTGCAGCGCGAGGCGGTTGACCTTGTATACCACGCCGTCGATGTCGAACGGCAGGCTGTCACGGCGCGCGGCGACGTCGTCGTGGAACGCGATCAGCGCCGCTGCGCCCTGCCCGGTGATGCGCTCGGCGCACACCGGCACCCCCAGTTCTTCCAGCGCGTCGAGGGTGGCGCTGTGGGTGGGCGGCAGCGCCCAGCCCTGCACCTCGCCCACGCCATAGGCAAAGAACGACAACGGGCGCTGCGCGGCAATCGCCGGGTCGAGCTGGCGGATGCTGCCTGCCGCACCGTTGCGGGGATTGACCAGGGTGGGCTTGCCGGCTTCGCGCTGCTTCGCGTTGTAGCGTTCGAAATCGTCGCGTCGCATGTACACCTCGCCGCGCACTTCCAGCACGGCGGGCGGTGAATCCGTTTTCAGGCGCAGGGGGACGCTGTGAACCGTTCGGATGTTCTGCGTGACGTCCTCGCCGATCTCGCCGTCGCCGCGGGTGGCGGCCTGCGCCAGCACGCCCTCTTCGTAGCGCAGGTTGAT
>JBLMYH010000005.1:0-14227 GCA_050258175.1 Hyphomicrobiaceae bacterium | reverse complement strand
AGGATCTGGCTGGGTTGCCCGCCAAGGACAGCAGAACCAGCCTGCTGTATAAAACCCACCCGCAGCCGGCCGATCGCCTGGCGGAACTGGGTGAGGCTGTTGGGGGACGCCTCGATGCCGTGCATGGCAAGGATCTGCCCGGTCGTTTCTACCGCCTTCGGTGAAGCGCGTTTCGTCCCGGCTGGCGCAGGCAGGACTGTCTGCGCTGTTTGTCCTGCTGATCGCGGCGCATGTTGCCGGGCTGATTTATATCGCGCCGATGCAGCGTGCCGAGGCCTGGCTGTATGACGTCTGGCTCAAGCGCACTGCGCCGTCTGGCCAGGACGATCGCGTGGCCATCCTCGACATCGATGAAGCCAGCCTGAAAAGCGTGGGCCGCTGGCCATGGAGCCGCGACACCATGACCACGCTGGTCAAGCAGCTGTTCGACCACTACGGCGTGGCGGCAGCCGGGTTCGACGTGGTATTCGCCGAGCCGGACACGAGTTCGGGCCTCGATACCCTCAAACGGCTGGCGCAGCGCGACTTGGCCGGCAGTCGCGCGTTTCAGGACGCTCTCAAGCGCCTCACGCCCAGGCTCGATTACGACGCCCGCTTCGCCGGCGCGCTCGCCGAGCGGCCGGTCTCGCTGGGGTATTACTTCATCCCGGCGGGCTACGGGGATGCCAAAACCGGCATGCTGCCGCCGCCGTCCCTGCCTGTCACCGCGTTCGCTCCGCTGCAACCGGGCACGCCACCGCCCACCGGCTATGGTGCGAATCTGGCCGGGTTTCAGCGCGCGGCCCAAGGCGCAGGGTTCTTCAACATGCGGGCCGATGCCGATGGCACGGCGCGCCGGATGAATCTGGTCACGCCGTTTGGCGCAGGCTATTACTTGGCCCTGTCGGCCTCCACCTTGCGCGTGGCGTTCGGCGGCGATCCCGTGACGGCAGGCGTTGAACAAAGCAGTCTGCTGGGCAGGCAATATCGCACCCCATGGATCGAGGTGGGCGGAATCCGTGTGCCCTTGAGTGCGGACGGCAGCGTCTATGTGCCGTATCGCGCCGGCGCGCCGTTTCCCTACATTTCGGCCGCGCAGGTGCTGGCAGGCAAGGTTGCGCCGGCGCAGCTGGAAAACCGCATCGTGCTGGTAGGGTCGACCGCGCCAGGGCTGACCGACCTGCGCGTGACGCCGTTTTCCAACGTGTTTCCGGGGGTTGAGATTCATGCTCACCTGATCGCCGGCATGCTCGACGGCACCACCCGCAGCACGCCACCCTGGGCCGCTGACGTACGACTGCTTGCCGTGCTGCTGCTGGGCGTCTTGCTGACGGCGGTGCTGCTGCGCTTCGGCCCTGTGATCGGCCTGCTGGCAAGCCTGGCCATGCTGGGATTGCTGCTGGCGGCCTATGCGGCAGCCTGGTCGCGTTTCTGGGTGGTGCCGATGGCGGCACCGATGCTGACGGTTTTCGGCTTGTACGCGCTCAATACCGCTTACGGTTTCTTCGCCGCCACGCGCAGCAAGCGCCAGATCACCAAGCTGTTCGGCCAGTACGTGCCGCCCGAACTCGCCGACGAGATGAGCCGGGATCCTGGGCACTACACGATGGAAGGGCAGTCGCGCGAGATGACGGTGCTGTTCTCCGACATCCGCGGCTTCACCAACTTTTCGGAGAAGCTGCCGCCGGCCGAGCTGGCCGAGGTGCTGAACGCCTACCTGTCGACCATGACGCGCATCATCCAGCGGCAGCGAGGCACCATCGACAAATATATCGGCGACGCCATCATGGCATTCTGGAACGCGCCGGTGGACCTCGCGGACCACGCCAGCCGTGCGGTGCAGACAGCGCTCGACATGCAGGCCGCGCTGTCGCAACTGAACCAGGAATTCGCCGTGCGCGGCTGGCCCGAAGTGAAGATCGGCGTCGGCGTCAACACCGGCCGCATGAGCGTCGGCAACATGGGATCGGAATTTCGCATGTCCTACACCGTGATGGGCGATGCGGTGAACCTCGGTTCGCGCCTCGAGGGCATCACCAAGCAGTACACCGTCGGTATTCTGGTCACCCAAACGACGGTCGAGGCTGACCCTGACCATGTCTTCATGAAGGTCGACGAGGTGCGCGTCAAGGGCAAGGAGACGCCCGTGGCGATCTATGAACCGCTGGGGCCCAAAGCCGGACTCGCCGAGTCGCTGCGCCAGGCCGCCACCGATTTCGAGGCCGCGTTCGCGTGCTATCAGGCGCAGGACTGGGATACAGCCCAAACGGCGTTGAACGCGCTCAACAGCCGCGCGCCGCGCAAGCTCTACGATATCTATCTCGAGCGCATCGCACATTTCCGCGAGGCCCCGCCGCCTGCCGACTGGGACGGCGTTTTTGTCTACACGACCAAATGAAACTCACCATTCTCGGTTGCAGCGGCGGCATCGGCAGCGGGCGCCACACCACCTGTCTCAGGGTCGATGACGACGTGCTGATCGACGCGGGCAGCGGCCTCACCACGCTCGACTTCGAGCAACTGCTGGCGATCGACCATGTGTTCCTCACCCATGCCCATCTCGACCACGTGCTGGGGCTGCCGCTGCTGCTCGACAGCGTCGGCGACCTGCGCGGCAGTCCATTGACGGTGCATGCGCTGCCCGAGGTGCTCGAGGTGTTGTCCACCCACCTGTTCAACTGGCAGCTGTGGCCCGATTTCCGCGAGATCCCGAGCGCAGAGGCGCCGTGGCTGCGCTTTGAGGCACTCTGCGTGGGCGAGGCATTCACCCTGAAGCAACGCACCTTTCGCCCCTTGCCGGCCAATCACGTGGTGCCGGCATGCAGCCTGCATGTCGCAACGGCAGCAGGCAGTCTGGTGTTCAGCGGCGACACCACTCACAGCGACGCCTTCGTCGCCGCGCTCAATGCCATTCCAGACCTGCGCCATCTCATCATCGAAACCTCGTTCGAGAACGCGTTGGTCGACATCGCCAAGGCGTCGAAGCACCACTGGCCGGATTCGTTGGCGGCGGAACTGCAACTGCTCAGTGTGCGTCCCGAGGTGTGGATCACGCACCTCAAGCCGGGCAATGAGGCGGCAATCATGAACGAGCTGCGCGACGCTGCACCCAGCTGGGGCGTAGAGGCTCTGCTGCAGGGGCAGGTGATTGAGTTGTAGGCCCCGGACGCGTCGGCTTCAGGGCGCGAAACGCGCCAGCTCCGCTTCAACATCGGTTGCCCCCAAACTTTCAAAGGCGTCCCGGCTGAACAGGGTGACAGCGCCGGCCATTTCGCTCCAGCCATAGCCGCGGCTTTGCGCGCTAAGTCTGCCGCTGTCCTGCGGCACGCGCGCAACGAGATGCAGGCAGTCTTTGGCGTAGATGAGGTTGTAGGGGAGGTTGCGCTGGTGCAGCTGGTCGAGCCGAATCCACGCGCTTTCGGCATCGGTGAAACGCTGGCAGGGCAGCGGGTAGGACGCGCGGCCGCCGTTGTGGATAAAACGCGGATTCTGCAGCGGCAGTGGCTGTGCTTGCACGAAGCTTTGGAAGTGCAGGTGGTTGACCGAGGCGCCTGCGCCGAGGCTGTTGTAGCCGAGGCAGAGGCCGGGCACGCCGGATTGCGCGCAGAGTTCCCAGGCCCAGCCGTGCATCTCCGGCGCGAGGTATTGCGGCATCTGCTGCAGAGACTCGGGCACCAGCAGGCCATGCAGGCGGGCGAAGGGGAATTTGTTGTACAGCAGGCGCACCGCTTTGCCCGCGAGTTCACCCTGCCAGAGGATTTCTTTCGCGAGAAACGGCTTGTTGAAATGGAAGCCTGCCGCATCGAAGGGACGCAGCAGGCTTTCGAATTTCATTCCGCTGTTGCGCGGCGGGCGCAGTGCGCGGATGGGGTTGAATGACAGCTCCCACGGCCCGGCGCGGCGGCTTTCCATGGTTTTCATATGACCGAAGCCGATGGTCAGGAGCTTGAGAAAAACCAGCACATCGTCGTCCGGTTCGGCGAGTGCCTGGCCGTCCCGGAGCGTCGCGGTGAGCGCGGCCGCGAGTTCGGCATGCCGTGTTGCCAGGACCGGCGAGAGCTGCCCCCAAAGCTTCGGGTCGTAGGCGGCGTTGGCCAGCGCCAGGATGTAGACGCCCAGGCCGCGATGGGCTTCCAGCATGGCGGCAAGCCCGTCGGCAAATGCGCGTTGCAGCGCCGGAAGCGAGGTGAAGGGCGAAGAAGGTGTGGACATGCGGTCAAGCACGACAGGTGCGAATTCCGTATGGTGCCATCCCGCTGCGCGGGCGGGCATTCAGATTTTTTGTCGGAGATGCGCGGCGCTTATAGTTCGCCGTCGGCGCCGGCGCGCATCACGCTATCCAGCTTTTCGCGGATTTCCATCGCGCCCTTGCGCAATTCCGGCGTGATGCCGGCCTGCTTGCCGGCCTGGTCGAGCCAGGTCACATCCCAGTCCAGCGTCAAGACCCAGATGTTCTTGTCGGCATCCTCCATCACCGCAATGCGGCAGGGCAGAAACACGATGATTTCCGGGATGACTTTGAGCAGCTCGCGTCCAACGGCAATATCGCAGAAGCTGAAGACTTCGACGCGGGGAGCCTTGTCGTCGTGCAGCACTGCCCTGAATTCCTTCCAGATCTCGTTTTTCCCGACGTATTTGAGGTTCACCTGGTTGGCGCGCAGCATCATCGATTCGACCACCTGATCGAACGACACGCCGGGCTTGACCTTGTACTTGACGGCAAAATAGTTCATCGCCTCGCGTGCGTCCATCTGCATCAGGTGCGCCATCATCGGCATGGCCATCTGCAGCCAGCGCGCCCTTTCCTCGGGCGTCAGGATGCGGTTCATCTGGTAATCGCGATAGGGTGGCGGCGGTGCCTGCTGCATCAGTATCGGCCCATACGGTGTCGGCGTGACGCCGATCCAGCTTTGTGCGGGCACGGTTTGCGGAGCAGGCGTCGTGGCCTGCGGGGGCGGGGCTGGGGGCGACTCGGCGGCAAGCACCGGCAGGCTGCAAATGCAGGCCAGTACGAATGGAAGAATGCGCATCATGGCGTGTCTCCTGGACGGCTAGTTTTTATCCTACGCGCCACAAGGCGTGCGTCAACGTGCGGCGCTGGCGTGCGCATGGAATTGCTCCTCGAGCGCATCCAACTCGGCTGCCGCACCTGAACAGTCGCCGCTTTGCAGGCGCGCTTCGATGCGTGCGGCGGCTTCCCGGACGGCATTAGCCATCACGCTGGCTGCGGCGCCCTTCAGGGCGTGCGCCTCCTTGCGGCAGGCATCGATCTGACCCTGCTCGATCCCGCGCTTCAGCGCGGTCAGGCTGGCTTCGGTGGTGGAGACGAAGAGCGTTGCCAGATCATGCACCAACTGCGGATTGCCGGGATAACGCGCATGCAGCGCGGAAAGATCGAGCAGCGAGGCGGGGGGTGCAGCCGGGGCGGATTCCGGCAGCCATTGCATCAGCAGCGCCGCCAGCGCCGCTTCGGTGTAGGGTTTGCTGAGGTAATCGTTCGCGCCCGCCGCCAGGCAGGTCTCGCGGAAGCCGGCGTTCGCGTTGGCGGTCAGCGCGATGATCGGAACGTGGCGGGTGCCGGTCCTCAGCCGGCGTATCCGGCGGGTCGCCTCCAGGCCGTCCATCTCCGGCATTTGCCAGTCCATCAGCACCAGGTCGAAATCCTCGGCGGACAGCAGGTCCAGGGCCTCGGTGCCGCTGGCGGCCACGGCATACTGCAAGCCCATTTCGCGCAGCTGATGCGACAGCACCTTCTGGTTCACCGGATGGTCTTCCACCACCAGGATGCGACCCCGCAGTTGAGCGACGGTCTGCGCCGGAAGCTCCGCCAGCGGCAGGGTGGTGGCATGCAGCAACAGGGAGAGCGTGAAGGTGCTGCCTTTTCCCTGTTCGCTGACGACCGTGAGTTGCCCGCCCATCAATTCGGCCAGTTGGCTGCTGACCGCGAGCCCGAGGCCGGTTCCGCCATAGCGGCGCGTGGTTGATGCATCCGCCTGCGAAAACGCTTGGAACAGACGCGCCTGCGTTTCCTCGCTCATGCCGATGCCGCTGTCGCGGACACGGAACTGGCAGCCGATGCCTTCCGGGTCCGGTTCGAAGCGCGCGCGCAACTCGACCTCCCCCTGATCGGTGAACTTGATCGCGTTGTCGACCAGGTTGAGCAGGATCTGGCGGATACGGGTCGGATCGCCCAAGAGCGCGGCGGGCGTCTGATCCGGCAGCGTCAGCGTCAGATGCAGGTTCTTTTCCAGCGCGCGTGCCTGGAACAGGTCGGCGACGCCCTGCATCAGCGCGACCGGCGAGAAGGCGACCTTCTCGATCGTGAGCTTGCCGGCCTCGATCTTGGAGAATTCGAGGATGTCGTTGATGATGGTGAGCAGGCTCTCTGCCGAACTTCTCAGGGTGGACACATATTCGCGCTGGCGGCCGTCGAGTGGCGTTTTAAGAAGGAGGCCGCTCATGCCAAGGATGCCGTGCATCGGCGTGCGGATTTCGTGGCTGACGTTGGCAACGAACTGCGATTTGGCATGCGCCATCTGCAGGGCGGCTTCGCGCGCCGCCTCCTTGGCGGCCTCGGCGGCACGGCGTTCGGAGACGTCGCGCATGATCGCCTGGATTACCGGCTCGCCTTCCAGTTCCATCGCGTGGAGCGCGATTTCGGCCGAAAACACGGTACCGTCCGGGCGCCGTCCCAGCCATTCCATCACGGCATGCCCCGTATTGCGTGCCTGTCGGATCGCCTGCCTGGCATAGTCATGGGCGCTCATGCCGTTCGCCTGGGTCGCCGCGCCGAGCTGTGAAATGGGTGTGTCGAGAAAGGCGGCAACCGAGTCCATGCCGAACAAGGTCAGGGTGGCCGGATTGCAATCGGTGAAGCCATTCTCGTCGAGGATGACGACAGCGTCCGAATTCGTTTCGAACAGGGTCTGGTATTTCTTCCTCTCTGTCTCCAGCTGGCGCGTCTGCGTCAGCATGCGGCGGCCCACCAGCACCGCAACCAGCGAGGCCAGCAAGGTGGCGAGGATGCCCATCACCAGCATCAGGTTGCGCGTGGCCTGATAGGCAGCGAAGGTTCTGCCAAGAGCGGCCTCGTTGTTCTTGCGCTCCAGATTGGTCATGTTGTCGAGCGCTGCGACCAGGCGGTTCTGCAGCGGGATGGCTTCCTTCTGCAGCAGGGTCAGCGCGCCGTAATTGTTCTCGTCGAGTGCTGCCTCGACCACGTCGAACATGACGGGCTGGTTGGCCACTGTGATGGCATCGAGTTCGGCCATCAGTTTCTTTTCTTCAGGCGTTTTGAGCATCGCCACCAGTTGGCTGCGATCCTTTGCATAGCGTCCGCCGTATTCCTGGAACTGCAGGAAAAGCGCGTCCTTCTCCCAGGGGTCGATCGAAACCACGATGTTGTTCATCAGCATCGCGCGGTCGCGCAGGGTGGCGCGCATATGCGAGGCTAGCCGCGTCTTGACGTTGTTGACGGTCACCACGTTGGATAGCTGGGCGTTGAGATCCGCCATCTGGGTGACGCCCAGGCCGATCACGGCCAGCATCAGCAGCAGGGCGGCGGCGAAGCCAAGTCCCACATTGAACAGCAAACTGCGGAGAGGGGAGGGCAGCATGTTCGGAAGTCAGTCGGGGCAAACGCTTGCCGCGTGCCGGGCGTCGGTCGGATTCAACGGGCTTGTTCGGAGGAGGCCTCGGACGGGCCCTCCGTCAGTCCAACGACGCGCCGCGCGCCGTCGAAGCGTGCGCGCCAATATGGGTCGCTGAGCAGGGACACCATGACCGATCCGGTACGACTGCTCGTCGCGTGAACAAAACGGTCATCGCCCAGATAGATGCCGACGTGAGAGAACGCGCGGTTGACGGTGTTGAAGAAAACCAGATCGCCGGGCTGGAGCTCCGCTTGATTGAGCGGTTGCGCCAGTTCGCTGATCGCGCGGCTGTCGTGAGGAAGCTGAATCCCCGTGGTCTGTCGGAAGACGTGGTCGACGAAGCCGCTGCAATCGAGTCCGGTATCGGGCGAGTTCCCGCCCAGACGATACGGGCTGCCTACCAGGCTGACGGCATACATGGAAATGTCGTCGGCTGACGCAGCCTGTGCGGGGTGCGCGAGCAGAACGGCCAGCATGGACAACAGCAGGACGGGCTTCATCGATTGACAATCTGCTCTATAGTTGAAACGAAAGTACGGGTAAATGTGGCGAATGTTGACGTTGAGGACTGCACCATGAGTGACGCAAACATACCTGCCTCAAGCGAGGCCAGTATCCCCGATAATGCCCAGCTTGTGCAATTGCATGACGAGGCTGCAGAGGTGGCATCGGCCCCCGATCTGCATGAACGGGTGCGGGAGTTGACTGCACGTGCACTGCATGAGCGGCGGATGGCGCTGAACGACATCCGTGAGTTGGTTGCCGCCATTTCCTCGGGGGTGGGCAGTGGCTTGGCCGCGCGCGGCGGTGAAATGAAGGACGGGCTCAAGCAGGCGATCTCGGGTCTTGACGAGGCCGTCGGTAGCGCGGCGCAGACGGCGTCCTACGCCTTGAGCGAAGCCGCTACCCAGGGACGGGCTTTCAAGGACAACGAACTGAAGGCCAGCCTGGAGCAATTACGTGACCTCGAGACGCAGATTGTGGAAACGCTCAAAGAGACAGCCAGGCAGTCCGGCGGCAAGCTGAAGGAAGAGTTGGAATATCTGAGCGACCACCTGAAAATCAGCGGCACGCGCACCGGGGAGCAGGTGCGTGAGGCCTTGCGGCGGCTGGCGAGTGGCGTGAAAGCCAGTAGCGAGGCGGGGCGTGCCGGGTTGAGCGAGTCGGCCAGCACGGCCACCGACCGCCTGTCCCAGGTGGCAAGTGGCATTCTGGAAGCCTTGTCCGATTCCCTCAAACGACAGAGCGAGCGTATGCGTTCCTGAGCCTGCCCACCCGGTAGGGGAAATGCTACCGGGGCCCCGCTTGCGGCTACACTCTCGGCATTACTGATTCCAAGAACCAACGATGCTCTGGGAAACCATTTCGGTCGTACGTGACCTGCCGCGACTCCATGAAATCGCCTCGGTGATGATCCGCTATGGCTGGGGCGATCTGGTGCGCGTCCTGGGCATCAGCGGCGTGCTAGAACGCGCAGGGCGGGTTTTGCACTGGCACAGCACCAGCGAAATCAGTCAGCTTGAGGCCCCCGTGCGCATCCGCCGCGCCCTTGAAGAACTCGGGCCGACGTTCGTAAAGCTGGGCCAATTGCTGGCGACGCGGGTGGACATGTTTCCGCCACACTGGATCGACGAATTCGAGAAGCTGCACAGCCAGGTTCCGGCGGTGCCCTACGAAATATTGCACCCGGACCTCGTGGCGGCCATCAAGGGCGAGCCCAGCGATGTGTTTGCCGAATTCGATCCGGTGCCGCTGGCAGCGGCGTCCATCGCGCAGGTGCACCGCGCCACGCTCAAGGACGGGACGCGGGTCGTCGTCAAGATTCGCCGACCCGGCATCGAGGACGTGATCCGCGCCGATCTCCGCATCATGGAACATGCCGCGAGGCTGCTGGAAAGTGAAGTCCCGGACTCGCGCCGCTACGATCCGGTGCAAATCGTTTCACAGTTCCGCCGTTCGCTGAATCGCGAGCTCGATCTGGTGAAGGAGGCACGCAACATCGACCAGTTCGCGCGCCACTTTGCAGACGAGCCATTGGTGCAGATTCCCAAGGTGTACTGGGAATTCACCAATGATCACGTCAATGTGCAGGAAGAAATCATCGGCATGGCGGGCGTCGCGCCCGACAGGCTCCGTGCCCATGGACTCGATCCCAAGCTGCTTGCGGCACGTGGCGCAGATGCCGTGCTACGCATGGTGCTGGAGCATGGCTACTTTCATGCCGATCCCCATCCCGGGAACGTGCTGTTCCTGGCCGACAACCGCATTGGCATGATCGACTTCGGCATGGTCGGGATGCTGACCGATCCTCGCCGCAATCAGATCGTCGACCTGCTGCACGCCCTGACGCGCAAGGACGAACAGGCCCTGCTGCAGGTGCTGCTCGACTGGAGCGGCGAGTCGGCGATCGATGAAGGCCGCCTGGCCTACGATGTGGCGGAGCTGATGCAGAGTTATGATGATCTGCAGCTCAAGGACGTGAAAATCGGCGCGCTGCTGAATGACATCACGGCGGTGATGCGTGACAACAACCTGGTGCTGCCGGCCGACCTGACCCTGTTGTTCAAGACACTGATCACGCTGGAAGGTCTGGGCCAGCAGCTTGATCCGGAATTCCACATGATCGACCATGTGACGCCCTTCGTGGAACGTGTCATCCAACAGCGCTACACGCCGCAGGCGCTATGGGCGCGTGGACGCAAGAGCCTGCGTGAAACGCTGGAGGTGCTGGCTGATGTGCCACGTGATTTGCGGCACCTGTTGCGTGAAGCGCGTCGGGGGAGGGTCAAGGTCGATCTCGACCTGAAGCGTCTGGACCAGTTCGGCCATCAGCTGGATCGCGCCAGCAACCGCCTCACCATGGGGATCCTGACTGCCTCGCTGGTCGTCGGTTCCAGCATCATCATGACGGTGAAGGGCGGTCCTCAGTTGTTCGGCCTGCCATTTTTCGGGCTGCTGGGATTCCTGATCGCATTTTTCAACAGCCTGTGGATCATCTTTTCCATCTGGCGTTCGGGGAAGCACTGACGCGCCGGTTCAAGCGCCGCAGCTGACGCCGGCATCCCGGGCGGCGAAGCTGGCCGCCACCTCTGCCAGTGGTGCGGGGCGGCTCAGCAAATACCCCTGTACGTGCGCAATGCCGAGGCTTTCGACTTTGCGCAGAATGGCGTCGGTTTCTACGCCTTCCGCTACCAGGGAATAGCCGACGTCGCTCATCATGCGGGCAAAGTCGGCCACCACCTGGCCAGCCCGGTTGTCCTGCCCCAGCTTGTTCACCAGAGAGATGTCGAACTTGACCACATCCACCGGCAAATCGACCAGATAGCGCAACGGCGAGTAGCCGGTGCCGAAATCGTCCATTGCGATGCGGTATTGCACCGTGCGCAACAGGTCGAGATAGGTGCGCACTTCGACCATCTGCGTGACGAGCGAGGTTTCCGTAATCTCCAGCATTAGCGGATGGCGGGCATTGTGGCGCGACAGCTCCAATAGCAGCGAGACGACCTCAGGACGGGAAATACTCTGGGCTGACAGATTGATCGACACGCCGATGCCGGGAGGCAACTGCTGCGATGAGAGGTCGGCGTCGACCTGATGCAGGACCGCCAGATCGAATTCGGCTTCCAGGCGACGGCTGTTGATGACCGGCAGGAATGCATCGGGCAGGATGAGCTGTTCGTGGTAACGGATGCGTGCCAGGGCCTCGTAATAATCCACCTTGCGCCCGGGCAGGCTGTGGATGGACTGGTAATGCATTTCGACCATGCCGGGCGTGGCCAGAGCCTGGAACAGCGCGCTGGTTTCGCGGCTGGCCACCAGTGTCTGCGATGCGCGCTCGGTATCCTCGCCATACAGGGCGATGCGGGTGCGGCCCGGTTGCTTCGCGGTATACATGGCGATGTCAGCTTGTTTGGGCAGATCGTCGATATTTTCAAGCTGTTCGGCTGCGCAGAAGGCAATGCCAATGCTGATGCCGACCGGCTCGTTGATTCCCAGTTCGCTGAAGGCCGACGCGTCGAGGAGGCTCTGGCAGCGCTGCGCAATCTGCTTGGCCTGGGCCGGCGTGGTGCGCGACAGGAAGGTGGCGAATTCGTCGCCGCCCAGCCGATACAGGCGATCGTTGGCGCGCAGCGCCATCACCAGCGCATCGGCGATGATAGTGAGTACGCGGTCGCCCTTGGCATGGCCGTAGGTGTCGTTGATGGTCTTGAAACGGTCGCAATCGAAGAGCAGGAAAGCAACGCCCTGCGGCGAGGTCTTCAGCTCCTGGCGGAAGCTCTCCCAGTCCTCTTCATAGGCGCGCCGGTTGTGGCAGCCGGTCAGCGCATCCTGGCGCGCCTGCGAATGGAACTCGCGATTCTGGTGTTCCAGCGAGCCGTGCAACTCGCGCAGTTGCAGTTGATACGCGTACAGCGAGCGGCGCACGTTTTCCAGTTCGCTGATGCGCAGGGCCTGCGAACGCGAGGAATGGGGGCTGAACCCACCGTGCTGCATGGCATCGATATCCTTCGAAAGCCTGCGTAGCGGGCGTACCAGCAGCCGGTTGTACACGACGAAACCGAGCAGGGCCGTGGCCACCAGAAGCACGAACAGCGCGAGCAGCGTATGCGACAGGATGGTCTGGAACCGGAGCCGATCGGGATCGGGGCGGGCGCGGAATTGCAGGTTTGACAACAGCGTGGCGGCAGGCAGCCTTTCGCCTGGCTTGAGCGCCAGTCTGATGCTGCCGACATCCGTGAAATAGAGCGCTTCCTGCTGCAGAAGGGTGCGCATGAAATCGAGCCGGATCAGGCCGTAACCGAGCAGGGACTGGCGCCGCTCGTCGATATATACCGGGAATGCGTGATACAAGGCGGTGGCGCCTGCCTCCCCGACCAGCCAACTGGAGGCTTGACGCAGCGGCAAGCTGGTGGGCAATCTGGCCGGCAGACTGACTTTTTCCGGGCTCGGGCCCAACAGCGCGCCGGACGGGGTATACAGCGCCACCTGGACAAAGCGGCTGGGCAGAATGCCGCTTTCGTATACGCGCTGGTCCCGCCAATATGAGTAATATTCGGGAAGTACCAGCTGTTGCCGGGTTTCATCCCAGTTTGCCAGGTTGGCAGCACGCTCCTTGGTCTGGTTCAGCAACCGCTGAACAGCCGCGGTCAACTCGGATTTCGCCGCATTCTGGTTATGCTGTTCCAAGTTGTGGGTGACCGCCCGTGTCTGATAGGCAGCAAAGCCGCCGATCAGGCTCACCAGCACCAGCAGGCCGATGATGAAGGCGAGTGCGATCTGCTTGATGGAAACGGCATTGGGCCATTTCATCTAAAGGGACCCTGGGGGGTGTCTGCGAGAAATTTGAGCGTGTTGTCGAGCAGATCGAACTCGTGCTCGCCATCCATGAAATGGCTGCCGCCGTGCACGATCACCATGGGGATTCGGATATGCTGCAGAACCGAGAGCCAGCCCTGGCCCAGCATGCTGTCCGCATCGCCCATGATGAGCAAAACGGGGACTGGTGCCTGCTTCAGAGCGGTCAGCAGGCGGGGTTGATCCCAGCGCACATAGGACAGCAGGCCTTCGGGCGTCGAGGTGTATTTCCTGCAGAAAGACAGGTTCTGGGTGACCAGGGCACGCTGGTTGTTCTCGATGCGGCTCTCAAGCTGGGCAATCAGCGCCGGGCGGGAACCCGTGCCGATCTGGGCTTCGATCAGCGAAGCGCCGATGTAGGCTTTGACGGCCGGATCCGGATGGTTGCTCAGATATGCCAGCAACTGCAGGCTGCCGAAGCTGTGGCCGACCAGCACGATGGAGCGATGGCCGTGCGATTTCAGCCAGTTCACCCAGCGCCCGATTTCGGCTACGTCGTCATCCATGCCATGTTTGTGCACCGCTTCGCACGCCAGGCTCTGCGTGCGATTCGGAACGTTCAGGCTAAGCGTGGGCGAAAGTACGGTATAGCCCGCATCCTGCAGGCCGCGAGCCAGGGTGGTCACGGTGGAGTATTCACGCGTCTGCAAGAAACCATGCAGCAACACCACGGCGGGTTTGTTGCGTTCGCCGATCAGGTATTCGGCACTGGCGGGGATTCCGGGGCGCATCTCCTGCTGGACGATGGCCGCGTGCACGGCGACCGGAAAAACCGACAGCAGCAAGCAGAGCAGGTGTATGCGCATGGCAGGTCGGGATAGGCTGAATCTATTGAAGTAGCGGCACAAAGCCGGTGAAACTTAAGCTCATGTGAGGCGGTTCCGCTTGCGGCGAATGTTACACTTTGCCTTGAAATCTGGCCCAAAATGTTTGATCTGAAACATCTCTTTTCCCCCGATGGTGCGTGTGCCGCAGTCTTGCCAGGTTGGCGTGCACGCCCGCAACAGCTGGCCATGGCGGAGGCGGTCGAGCGCGCGGTTGCCGACAACAGCGTGCTGCTGGCCGAGGCCGGTACCGGAACTGGCAAGACGCTGGCCTATTTGGTTGCCGCCTTGCTTTCGGGCGGCAAGGTGGTCATCTCCACCGGCACCAAGGCCTTGCAGGACCAGCTGTTCTTCCGCGACCTGCCGAAGGTGCATTCGGTGCTCGGCGCGCGGCTCAAGGTGGCGCTGCTGAAGGGC
>JBLMYH010000004.1:0-2915 GCA_050258175.1 Hyphomicrobiaceae bacterium | reverse complement strand
CGGCCTATCTCGGGGACGAAGCCCTGTGAGCGAGGCGCTGCTTGCGGTCAAACACTTGTCGGTGGCGTATGGCGGCATCCACGCGGTACGCGAACTGAGCCTTGAGGTGGCGCCGGGCGAGTTGGTTTGCCTCATCGGCGCCAACGGCGCCGGCAAGACCACCACGCTCAAGGCGATCAGCGGTCTGCTCGCACCGCACGGCGGCAGCGTGCATTTCGACGGCAAATCGATCGCCCGGCTGCCGGCGCACGAAGTGGCGCGGCGCGGACTGGCGCTGGTGCCCGAGGGGCGCGGTGTGTTCCCGCGCATGTCGGTGGCCGAGAACCTGATGATGGGCGCCTACGCGCGGAACGATCGCGCCGCGATTGCCCGCGATCTCGACCAGGTCCATGCGCTGCTGCCGCGCCTGACCGAGCGGCGCGCGCAGCTCGCGGGGCTGCTGTCCGGCGGCGAGCAGCAGATGCTGGCGCTGGGGCGTGCGATGATGGCGCGCCCGCGCCTGCTGCTGCTGGACGAGCCGAGCATGGGTCTGGCGCCCCTGATGGTGCAGGCCGTGTTCGACATCATTCGCCAGATTTCAGCCGGCGGCGTGGCCGTGCTGTTGATCGAGCAGAACGCGCATCTGGCGCTGAAGACCTGCGCGCGCGGCTATGTGTTGGAAAACGGGGCCGTCACGCTGAGCGGCCCGGCTGCCCAGCTGGCCTCCGACCCGGCCGTGCGCCAGGCCTACCTGGGCGAATGAACGCTAGGTGCGGTTTGAATTGAAACGATGCAGCCGGCGCTCGGTCAGCACGGCGTCGAGCGGCATGTCCCAGGGTTCGTGGGGTAGCGTGTCCACGCCCTGGCATTCGTAGGCGATCCCCACCAGCCGCGGCTTGCGCCACAAGCGCCGGTGCCGCATGAACGCCAGCGTGGCGTCGTAGTAACCGCCCCCCATCCCCAGCCGGTAGCCTTGCTTGTCGAAACCCACCAGCGGCATCAGCAGCAGGTCGAGCTGGCGCGCGCGCAGCGGCCTGGCATCGAGCGGTTCGGGGATGCCGTAGCGATTTGTCTTCATGCGGGTGTGGTGGCCGAGCCGTCCGAAGCGCATTATCCGGCCGCGGCGCGGCAGGATCGGCAGGAAGCATTCGCGCTGCATCCGCAGGGCCTGGTTGAGCAGGGGGTGGGCATCGAACTCGCCGCCTTGCGGCAGGTAAAAGCCGATGCGTGTCGACCGCAGCAGCAGTCCGTGATGCAGCGCCAGGTGCAGGGAGGCGCGCGCGGCATGGCGGCGCTCGGCCGGTTTGAACGCGTTGCGCGCGGCCTTGAGTTGACGCCTGAGGGTGTATTTATCCATCAAGAAAGAAAAGGGCTCCCCGCCTGTGCCGTGACTGGCTGCGGACTCTTGAACCTGGGTTCAAGATGGCCGCAATCAAAGGCGCTTTGGGCACATGAGACGTGTCACGCGCACACCCGCACCGGAATAGACCGCAGCCGTGCACGTAT
Organism: Hyphomicrobiaceae bacterium; assembly: GCA_050258175.1. Lineage (GTDB taxonomy): Bacteria > Pseudomonadota > Gammaproteobacteria > Burkholderiales > Thiobacillaceae > Thiobacillus. The sequence continues at coordinate 1,430 of JBLMYH010000004.1, read as the reverse complement.
GCATTGGTTCAGAGAAATTGCAACCAGCCTCGAACACCGCAGGGAGCAGCACCAGTTTAGAAGAGTTTGTCCTGATCTTCCAGCACTGAATCCAGCAGCGCGTTGCAGTGGGTGAGGCGGGCGCGTGCCTCGTCGACCAGGCCGCCGCCGCCCTGGGTCAGCAGGTCATGCGCCAGGTTGAGCCCCGCCATGATGGCGATGCGCTCGGCGCCGATCACCTTGCTGCTGTCGCGGATCTCGCGCATTTTCTCGTCCAGATAATCGGCGGCCGCGATCAGCGCCGATTCCTCCTCGCGCGAACACGCCACCTTGTACGCGCGGCCCAGAATGTTGATTTCGATCGAGCGGGGGCCAGCCATCACACGTCCTCCGGCAGGTTTTCCAGCAGCGCCTGCAGCCGGGTCCTGGCGGCATCCAGCCGGGTCGTCAGCTGCTTGTTGTCCTGCTGCGCGGTCAGCAGCTGCTGGCGCAGCGCGATGTTTTCCCGCCGCAGCGTGTGGCACAACTCCGCCACCTGGCGGATCTTGGCTTCGAGGGTATCGAGTTCGGCGTGCATGGCGGGACTATAGGGGGCGGCGTGCGGGTGGTCAATCCGGTCCGTATAATGCCCGCCTTCAGGTGCCGGGGCGGCTTTCCGTCGCGCCGGTTAAACGGGAAACAGGTGCGCGGTCGCAGACCGCCAGGCCTGTGCTGCCCCCGCAACGGTAAGCGCTAAACGGTCCATCACCCACGCCACTGGGCTTCGCCCGGGAAGGCGATGGATTTCAAGCGCGAGCCCGGATACCGGCCTGGGCCCCGCATGGCGATTGCCATGCGGAGGATCGTGCAACGCGCCTGCGGGGAAGCAGGCGCCCAAACCGGAAATTCATTCATTCATTCATCATGTCTCATCATCTGCTTACGCTCGCTTCTGGTGCGTTGACCTCTGCGCTCGCCCTGGGCGCGCTTTCCGCCTTACCCGCCATCGCCGAAACGCTGCCGGAATATGTGGGCGACACCATTGTCGTGACGCCGACACGCACGGCCGAGAAAGCCAGCGCAGTCATCAGTGACATCAGTGTCATCACGGCGCAGGAGATTGCCGCTGCGGGGCAGACCTCACTGGTGGAATTGCTGCAGACTCAACCCGGCGTCGAAATCAAGCAGTCTGGCGGCCCGGGTAGCCAGGCTTCGGTATTCATCCGGGGCGGGAACAGCGGCCACACGCTCGTGCTGGTCGACGGGCTGCGCGTGGGATCGGCGACCGCGGGAACGACGCCGCTGGAAAATATTGCGCTGGACCAGGTCGAGCGCATCGAAATTCTGCGCGGTCCCGCGTCGAGCCTGTATGGCGCCGACGCCGTCGCCGGGGTGATCCAGATCTTCACCAAGCAGGGCCGCGGTGCACCCAAACCGTCAGTCACTTTGGGCGCCGGCAGCTATGGCTTGGT
>JBLMYH010000003.1:0-9826 GCA_050258175.1 Hyphomicrobiaceae bacterium | reverse complement strand
GGCAGCTCGTCCGGATTGCGCGTCCCGGGCGGGAAATGCGCTGCCAGCAGCGTGCTGATTTGGCGAATGCCTTCCAGCACGCCGCGCTCGAACTCGCCCTGCCCGAAAGCCGTTTCCATGTCATGGGCCACCGCGCGCCATGCAGACGGGTCAACCCGCGTGGCGATGCCGCGATCGGCAATGATTTCGATGTCGTGATCGGCCAGCAGCAGATACACCAGCACGCCGCTGTTGTGCTCGGTGTCCCACACGTGCAGGAAGGAAAACACCTCGAGCGCGCGCTTGCGCCCCGTCTTGCCGCGCCAGATCCAGGAAGCAGGCAGGCTGTTTTCGATGGCGAAGCGAATTTCGCCGCTGTGATGGGTCTCCGATTCGCGGATCGCGGCCTCGATCGCATCGAGCGTAGCCCGCGGAAAAGCGCGCCGCCATGCCCGCGGCGGCATGAACGCGTGCCTCAGCCAGCGCCTGATATTTACCATGAGCCTGATGCGCCTCCGCCGCCGAATCCGCCGCCGCCACCGCCCCACGAGCCGCCGCCCCCGCCGCCAGACCAGCCCCCGCCGCCGCTGGACCAGCCCCCGCCGTGGCGGAATCCGCCGACCACGCCGGCAAACACGAACACCGCGATGAACAGCAGCAGCGGCGTGAAGCCCAGCAGCATCGCACCGACCGCGCCGCTGCCCAGCGCAGCGATGCCGCCCGCAGCCGGTCGGCTCATCAGGGCGGAAAGCAGCCAGCCCGCGATCATGCCGCCGACGACGAGCACGACGAAACCGCTGTCGCCGCCGTCCCCGCCGCGGCCCGCTGCGGCGGGTGGCGGCAGCGGCTCGCCTTCGATCAGCCGCATCAGCTGCTGCACCCCCGCATCGATGCCGCCGTAGAAGTCCCCCTTCTTGAGATACGGCGTAATCGTTTCCGCGATCACCCGCTTGGCGATCGCGTCGGGAATCGCGCCCTCCAGGCCGTAGCCGACTTCCAGCCGTAACCTGCGATCGTCCTTGGCGACAATCAGGATCACGCCATCGTCGATTCTCTTGCGGCCGATTTTCCACTGGTCGGCGACACGGATGCCGAACTGTGCGATGTCCTCGGGCTGGGTGGTGGGAACGATCAGCACCGCGATCTGGCTGCCTTTTTTCGCCTCGAAGGCGGCCAGCTTGTCTTCGAGCGCGGCGACCTGCCCGGCGCTGAGCGTGGCCGTCAGATCGGTCACGCGCCGCGACAGCTCGGGCACCGCCACCTGCGCCCACGCGGACAGCGCAAACGCCGCGAGCAGAAGGCCGAACGCGAAACGCGCCCGGAGCAGCCGGATCATCCTGCGCTCAGTTCGCGCCCGCAGGTGCGGCGGGGGCAGGTGCGCCGAAATCGACCTTGGGAGGCACGGCGAGGGCCTTTTCGTTTTCCACCGTGAAGGTCGGCTTGGTTTTGAAACCGAACATCATCGCCGTCAGGTTGGACGGAAAGGAACGCACCGTCACGTTGTAGGTTTTTACCGCGGCGATATAGCGGTTGCGCGCGACGGTGATGCGGTTCTCGGTGCCCTCGAGCTGGGCCTGCAAGTCGCGAAACAGGCCATCCGCCTTCAGTTGCGGATAGTTCTCGGCGACCAGCAGCAGGCGCGAGAGCGCGCCGGTGAGCTGGCCCTGCGCGGCGATGAATTTCTGGAACGCGGCCTCGTCGTTGATCAGGTCGGGCGTCGCCTGGATCGATCCAACGCGGGCGCGCGCCTCGGTGACACTGGTGAACACGTCCTTCTCGTGCGCCGCGTACCCCTTCACCACGTTGACCAGGTTCGGCACCAGGTCGGCGCGGCGCTGGTACTGGTTCAGCACCTCGGCCCAGGTCGCCTTGATCTCCTCGTCCGAGCTTTGCAGGGTGTTGTAGCCGCAGCCGGAAAGAGCCAGTGCCATAAACGTCACCATCAGCCATCTCAACATGTCGCGCTCCTCATTGCCATTGATATGCTTCGCACCGGAAAGGACCGGCGCCTGACCAAAACGAAAACAACCTTACCGCAAAAGTGTAACGAGTTCCGCCTCGGCACGGCCGCCTTCCACCCACAGGCGGGCCACGCTGACCGGCAGCTTGAATCGCCGCGGCCCCGCGCTTCCCGGGTTGACATACAGCACGCCAGCACGGATTTCCGTGCGTGGCTGGTGGGAATGGCCCGACACGACCACGTTCACCCCTGTCGCGGCGGGATCGATGGCGAGTTCGCCGAGGATGTGCACAACGTGGATGCGCACGCCGTCGAATTCAATATCCGCCGTCCAGGGTATCCGTTGCGCCCACCCCGCCCGGTCGTTGTTGCCACGCACCACGGTCAAGGGTGCGATGCGCGCCAGCGCGTCGAGCACGCCCGCCGGGTCGCCCGTGCGCGTGCCAATGTCGCCCGCGTGGACGATGTGCGCGCAGCCTTCCAGCGCCGCGACGGCCTCGGGACGCAGCAGGCCGTGGGTGTCCGCAATCAGTCCGACCAGGGTTCGCGGCATGGGGGCTGGCCGCTCCCGGCGCTCAGGGGGCCACGCCCCAGGTGGCAAACAGCGGGTCGGATTCCGTCAGCTTGTCGGCGTAGCGGTCGTCCTTGGGCCGCTTGAGGCCGCGCTCGACATAGGTTTCCACCTTCTTGAAGCCGGCCCGCTTGATCAGCATGCCCACCCAGGCCATGCGCTCCATCGGATGCAGTTGCGTCCACAACCTGATCACCTTGGGCGGGAAATAACGGTGCGACAGCGTCACCACGAACATGCCGCCCGGTTTCAGCACCCTCTTGGCCTCGGCGACGATCTTGTGCGGCTGCGTCAGGTATTCGAACGAAACCGTGCATACCACGGCATCGAAGCTGGCATCGGGAAACGGCAGCCTGGGATCGGCGTTGATGTCCTTCACGACGCGCTCGGCGAGCTGGGGATTGTCGTCGAGCTCCTCGGCATTGAGTCCCAGGCCGACCGCAGACTGCACCGTATCCGGCAGGTGCGAACGCCAGCCAGCCATCAGGTCCAGCACCCGGGCATTCTCCGGCAGCACGGTGCGGTACAGCGCCTGGATGCGGCGCGCGCACACCGCGTCGACGTGCGTGACCTTTCGCGCCAGTGCGTAGAACTCGGAGTCAGGAAATTCATCCTCGCGGCTGAATGCATCAGGCCCCTCGAAGTCGGTCGGCGTCTGCGTCTGCGTTTCCATGCCGCTCCATTCGAGCAACCGCTCCACCTTGCCAACGGGCTCGGTCGAGACGTCGCTCTTGCCGCTGTCGATGCTGAAGATGCGGCCCTGCAGCGGATGGCTGAAATTGGCGACGAAGCTGGATTCGTTCAGCTTGGTCACGCGGAACATCGGACCCGGTGCGTTGTCGGCATGCAGCAACTGCGACGGGTAGAAGCGTCCGATCTTAAGCGGCGCGATGTCGCTGCGGAATGCCTCGTTCGGAATTTCATGCTCGACCTTGGGCCCGACATCAACCTGAGCATCGACCGGAGGCGTGTCGCCCGGCATCCACACCACCACCTGATGGCGGCCGAGGTCGGAAAAATAATTGACGCGAAAGCGCAGCGCGGAATGCAGAAGTTTCATGTGTTGAATCGGTCAGCCAAAGAAATTTTCCACGGACACCCCGAAGGGCATGCGTGGGTTTAGGAAATATTCACAACGTTGCCATCGTCCGTCGTGCCAGGCACAGATCCTCCCATGCGCGCGCCTTGTCGGGCAGGTTGCGCAGCAGATAGGCCGGGTGATAGGTCACGACCAGCGGCACGTTGCGGAACTGGTGCACCCGGCCGCGCAGGCGCCCGATTGCCTCGTCGGTGTCGAGCAGGCTTTGCGCGGCGAAGCGGCCCAGCGCGAGGATGAGCTTCGGCTGGATGAGATCGATCTGCGCCAGCAGATAGGGCCGGCACGCGGCCACTTCGTCCGGCTCGGGATTGCGGTTGCCGGGTGGACGCGATTTCAGCACGTTGGTGATGTAGACATTGTCGCCGCGGCGCAGACCGATTGCGGCCAGCATGGCGTCGAGCAGCTTGCCCGCCTGGCCGACGAATGGCTCGCCACGCGCATCTTCCTCTGCACCCGGCGCCTCGCCGATGACCAGCCAGTCGGCGTTGTGATCCCCGACGCCGAGCACGCCCTGGGTGCGGGTGGCGGACAGCTTGCAGGCGGTGCAGTGGGCAACGGCGTCAGCGAGTTGATCCCAGGTATAGACAGGCGCGGGCGGGGTGGTGGCTGCCGCTTCGCGCAGCCGCCAGGCGGGGCCGATACCCAGTTCGTTGAAGACGTCATCACGGCTCAGCACGCCAGCTCCTTCTTCATGATGAGCGCATCCTCGCGGCCGTCACGCGCCGGATAGTAGCCGCGACGTATCGCCAGGTCGACGAAGCCGCTGCTGTGATACAACGCGATCGCGGCGGTGTTGGAGGTGCGCACCTCGAGAAACAGGCTTGCGGCCCGGTGGTCGCAGGCGCGCGCCAGGCAATGCTCGAGCAGGTCGCGGCCGAGACCATGGCGGCGCCACATCGGCGCGATGGTGAGATTGAGCAGATGCGCCTCGCCCGCCGCCGCCATCAATGCGTAATAGCCGATGATTTCGCCCTCGGCCTCGCGTACCCACATGCTGTAGCCAGCGTTCAACGAGTCGGCAAAATTCCCCAGGCTCCATGGATACTCATAGCTTGCGAGTTCGATCCGGTGGATGCGCGGCAGATCGGCTTCGGTCATCGGCCGCAGGCGGTGTGCGATTTCGAAGACGGCGCTCATGCGGGGTGTCTCGCGCGACGTTCGTCCACGGTCAGCGCCACCTTGTCGCGCAGGTATAGCGGCGCGGCAAGTGCGGCATCCATCCCCTCGCCGCGCTCGAACGCCCGCGCGGCAAGCGGCGCCATCGCGGCGGCATCGGGCATGAGCGTGTCGTCGATGCGCATCAGCCGCGCGGCCAGACGCGGGCGCAACACCTCGCCCAGCGCGACAAAACCATTGCCGGCGCCGACCCAATCGCCCCCTGCGGGAACGGCAACCGAACCGGGCAGCGCCAGTTGCGGTGCGGTCACGGCGCGCCATCCTGCCCCGTCACGCTGGTACGCCGCCCAGTAGACCTCGGCCATGCGCGCATCGAGTACGGTCAACACGCTGTCCGCGCCCGTTTGCGCGGCGATTGATTCCAGGGTGGAGACGCCGGCTACCGGCAGATCGGCGCCGAACGCCAGCCCCTGCGTCACCGCGCAGGCAATGCGCAGGCCGGTGAACGAGCCGGGTCCCGCACCGTAGCCGATGCCGTCGAACTGGCGCAGCGCGAGGCCGGATTCGCGCAGCAGTTCGTCCACCATCGGCAGCAACAGGCTGCTGTGCCGCTGCCCGGCCAGTACCCGGCGCGCCTGGATGCGGCCGTCCAGCCACAGCGCGGCCGAGCACCATTCGGTGGACGTATCGATTACAAGCAATTTCATCCGTGCGATTTTACCGGTTGCCGCGGGTAATCAGGTGCTTCATGGCGCCCCCTGTCCAACGGCATGCACCGGAAGCAGAATTTCGAAGCGCACCCGCGACCACGGCTCGCGCACATCGGACAGGCGAACGATGCGTGCGCCCAGCACCTGCCCGTGGTCGAGCAGGCGTGCCACCGCGGCATTCTCGCGGCGCGGCACGTAGCCGATCTTGTGGCCCCGCCATTCCACCCGCACCGCTTTCGCGTCGTGCGGATTGTCGGGCTCGCGCACCAGGGTGAGCGCATCATCCACCCGCATCTGCGTCCACAAGGCTTTGCCTGCGTAGTACTGGAATCCCGCCAGGGGCGAATCCTGCAACAGGATATGGGCCGTGACCTGTGCGCACAGCGGCTGCGCCCATAGCCAGACCAGGGGCAGCAAGATCCAGCGCAACAGCAGGGGCATCACGCCTGCCGGCCGCGGCTGGTTTTCACCTCAGCCCCAAGGCAAGCGCCCGCGCCAGCACTTTGCTCGGCCGCGACGAAAGCGACGGCAGGAATCGTCTCATCTCGGGTCACCGGCATCATCAAAAGCCGATCATTCTACTGACAAATCCGGCCGCAAATCCGCGCCGACGGGCGGGTTTCGGGTTTACTTTTTTCACTGGACAAGTCGGCTTCAGCTTGAGGTAGGATGAATGCATTCCCTTCCTTTTCGTCTACGACATGCCGAGAAAAGCCGCCGCTCAGACCAAGCTGTTCGTTTTGGATACCAACGTGCTGATGCACGACCCCACCAGCCTCTACCGTTTTGAAGAACACGATGTCTACGTGCCGATCGCCACGCTGGAAGAGCTCGACATGCATAAGAAAGGCATGAACGAGGTGTCGCGCAACGCCCGCCAGGCCAGCCGCTTCATCGACGAGATCGTCAGCCAACTCGACAGTATCGAAGATGGCGTACCGCTCGCCGCGCACAGCCACAACGCCGCCACCGGCCGCCTGTTTCTGCAGACACAGGCGATTACCGGCGATATCCCGATGAGCCTGCCGACCAGCAAGGTCGACAACCAGATCCTCGGCGTGGTGCTGTTCCTGTCGCGCCACCACCCCAAGCGTCAGGTCATCCTGGTGTCGAAAGACATCAACATGCGCATCAAGGCGCGGGCGCTGGGACTGCCGGCCGAGGATTACTTCAACGACAAGGTGCTGGAAGACACCGACCTGCTGTACGCCGGCCTGCGGGAACTGCCGGCCGACTTCTGGGACACCCACGGCAAGGGGATGGAGTCGTGGCAGTCCAACGGCCACACGTACTACCGCGTCAAGGGCCCCCTGATCTCGGGTTTTCTGCCGAACGAATTCGTTTACCAGGAAGGCCCCAACCCGCTCTACGCGAAGGTGCTGAAGGTCGAGGGCAAGCAGGCGGAGATGGTGACGGTGCGCGACTACACGCACCACAAGAACAACGTCTGGGGCATCACCGCACGCAACCGCGAACAGAATTTCGCACTCAACGTGCTGATGGATCCCGAAGTCGACTTCGTCACCCTGCTCGGCCAGGCGGGCACCGGCAAGACGCTGCTCACGCTGGCCGCCGCCCTGGCCCAGGTGCTGGACAAGAAGACCTATACGGAAATCATCATGACCCGCGTCACCGTCCCTGTTGGCGAGGACATCGGCTTCCTGCCCGGCACCGAGGAGGAGAAGATGACGCCATGGATGGGCGCGCTGGAGGACAACCTCGACGTGCTGAACAAGAGCGACGACGACGCCGGCGACTGGGGACGCGCAGCGACGCAGGACCTGATCCGCTCGCGCATCAAGGTCAAGTCGCTCAATTTCATGCGCGGCCGCACCTTCCTCAACAAGTTTCTCATCATCGACGAGGCGCAGAACCTCACGCCCAAGCAGATGAAGACGCTGATCACGCGCGCCGGTCCGGGAACCAAGGTGGTGTGCCTGGGCAACATCTCGCAGATCGATACGCCCTACCTCACCGAAGGCAGTTCCGGCCTCACCTACGTGGTCGACCATTTCAAGGGCTGGCCACACAACGGCCATGTCACGCTGCAGCGGGGTGAACGTTCGCGCCTCGCCGACTATGCCGCAGAAGTGCTGTAACCTTCAATCCATCAAGGAGACGCAACTATGGGCAGCTTAAAGCCAAAGCACTGGGTGATTCTTGGCATCGGTCTCGTCCTGACCCCGTCCGCGCATGCCTTCGACTGGAACGAGATGCTGAAGGGCGTGATCAGCAAGCCTGCCAGTCAGCCGACCACCGGCGGCGTCGATGCGCTCTCCAACGCCGACATAAGCGCTGGCCTGAAGGAGGCGCTGACCCGCGGCGCAGATGCCGCCGTCGCCCAGCTTGGCCGGAAGGATGGCTTCTTCGGCAACGACGCGATGAAAATCCCGCTGCCGCCGAGCCTGCAGAAAGCCGAAAAGGCCATGCGCATGTTCGGCATGGGCAAGCAGGCCGACGAACTGGTGCTGTCGATGAACCGCGCCGCCGAGGCCGCAGTGCCGGAGGCCAAACCCCTGCTGGTCGACGCAGTGAAGAACATGACCCTGGAAGACGCCCGGGGGATCCTTACCGGCGGCAAGACCTCGGCCACCGATTTTTTCCGCAGGAAAACCGAGGCCAAGCTCACCGAGCGCTTCGCCCCCATCGTCAAGGCAAACACCGACAAGGTCGGCCTGGCCCAGCAGTACAACCAGTACGCGGGCATGGCCGCGCAATTCAACCTGGTCGACAAGAAACAGGCCAATGTCGAACAGTACGTCACCCAGCAGGCGCTCGACCGCCTCTATACCTTGATCGGAGAAAAGGAAGCCGCCATCCGCGCCAACCCGATGCAGGCCGGCAGCGACCTGCTGAAGAAGGTTTTCGGCGCCGTCAGCGGCAAGTGACGCGGGCTGCAGCGGAGTTGCAAGGATCGCCCCCCCGCCCCCGCCATCGCATGCCATGATGCTCGGCGCAGGGGTTCGGATTACCTGGGCGCCAAAACGGGCCGTTTTACCCCTCGAGCACGCCCTGTCGCGCGAACAACCACAATAGCCGGCGCGTCATCTCGGTAACCGCCTGCCGGGAAGGCTGCAGCCCTTCCTCGGCCAGTGCCGCCTGCATCATAGCTGCGAGTTCATCGAGCGGGCGGCTGCCATCGAGCAGCCCGAGCAGGCGCCGCCCAGGCGCATCCAGCTCCATCGCCACATGTCGCACCCCGGTCACCGGCCAGCCAGGCAAGCTTGCCTGCAATCGCGCCATGGCATGGGCACGCGGGCGCTCACCAGGTTCGGTCGCAGGCGTCGCACCCCCTACGCTGGGCATTGCGCCGTGGGCCATGACCAGTCGAAACAGGGCGTCACGGAATGCGGTCTCATCGACGTTTGCGCCAGCGCCGAATTCGGCCATCACCTGCCGAGCGGCGCTCAGCATTGCTGAATAAGGGATTGCCCCGGGGTAGACCGCCGATAAGGCCATGATCGCTGCTTTCATGGCCGGCAACGTGACCGGAAAGGTAGCGCCCGCAGGATTCTTAAACCCCTGCTCGACAGGGTCTTCCAGATCGATCTCCTCGTCGCTGCGCAAGTCCGCATAAAACGCCAGGCCGCTCAGGGCCTCGGCCTGCGGCGGCTGCGCGCACGGCGCATCGGCACGCGCGACCAGCGCCCGGCGAAAGCGGGTGGCGTGCGCCTCGTCGAGCCCCGCCTCGGCGTCCAGCCAGCGCCCGGCCATGCCCTCCGGGATGAGTCCCCAGGCGTCTTCGAGTTCGACCACCGCGCGGCGCGGCCCGGCTTCGCCGACATAGCGCAGGCCGTGCACATCGAGTTGCGAGGCGAATTCGCCGAACCGCATCGGAATATTGAACTCCGCGAGATATTCGTGAAAGAGATAGGACGGCGCAGCCGTCTTGAGATAAGCGATTTCCTTCAGCACAACCGGATCGCGCCATTCCGCTTCCAGTTCGCGCAAGACCTGCAGCGCCTGTTGATACCGTGTCGGCGCGGGCAAATCGGCCGCCGTGCGCTCGACCAGCGCAGTGCGCAAGGGCAGGAGCCTGGCCCAGCCTGCCGCAACATTGAAACTGATGTAGGCGACACCCTGCGGCGACAGATGGCGCCGCAAGACATCGAGCAGTGCGTGCTGAACCGCCGGCGGCACCCAGGAAAACACGCCGTGCGCGATGATGTAATCGAATTCGCCGAGATCGGCAGGCAGCGCGGCGAGATCGCCGTGCACGATGCGCACGTTGGACAGTCCGAGACGACGGATGAAATCGGCCCCCGTCTCCGCCTGCACCCGTGACAGTTCCACGCCCACGCATTCGGATCCGGGCCAGCGCCACGCCAGCGGAATCAGGTTGCCGCCGGACGCGCAGCCGAGTTCGAGGATGCGCGCCCGGGCCGGATCGG
>JBLMYH010000002.1:0-4968 GCA_050258175.1 Hyphomicrobiaceae bacterium | reverse complement strand
CAGGTCATGCGGCACGGTTTGCGGATAATAGATCACGAGCTTCCCATTCCCGTGCCACAGGCTGCCGTCTATGGGGTCGAGCCGCACCATGCCGCCGCTGTACCGGTTCACGCCCCAAGCGAACCACGACGCCGGCATCTCGATCACGAGAAACAGCAGATAAAAAACGAGGCCGAAAATGACATACGGCAACCAGCGCTCTTTCATGCGCCGGCCCCGCGGAGAGTGAGACGCGCATTCACCACGCCGGGGTTCGATTGGCTCTCGAACGTCGCTTTTTCGACGCGCACGCCGCCCTGGGTCTGGAGGTTGCCGAGCCAGCCGACCAGCGCGTTGAAATTGACGCCGTCCAAGGACACGCGCGCGCCGTTGCCGCCGTCCGGTTCCATGCGCGAGATGCGCCCGCGCAGGCCGCTGGCGGTCGCGGACTGTTCGAGCATCGACATGAGGCTGCCGCCGGCGCGCGGCATGCGGCCGCTGGCGCGCAGCTGGTTGATCTCCATGGCCTGAACCTGCATCTGGGCCAGCTGGACTTTCTCCTGCGGTACCGCGGTGCGCAGGCGGACCAGCTCGCGATGCATCGGCAGCCACAGGGAAAGGAAAAGAATGAGCAGCACGGCGGCCGCGCCGCCGGCATACATAAGCTGGTCGCGCGGCGGCAGGGCGCGCAGGCGTTCCAGGGAAATATTGCGGAGCGTTTCTTTGATCATGTTTCCGATTCCATGGCTCCCAAAAAAACTCCCTCCCCCTTGATGGGGGAGGGCTGGGGCGGGGGTGAGCGAAAAGCCTTGCACCCAATCCCCCCACCCCGTCCCTCCCCCGCAAGGGGGGAGGGGGCCAAAAAGGTTTTCATCATGCGCCCGCGCCTCGTTGGTTCAGACGCAACCGCCCCTCGATGCCGGTGGCGGTGCTGTTCGCGCCCAGAGTCTCGACCTGCATGCCGCGCGCGGTGAGGGCGTTTTTCATCGTCTCCATGGTCTGGAAATCCGGCAGCGTGAGTTCGAGCGTGAGCTTGCCTTCGCCGTACTGGATTCCGCGCAATTTGACCTGCGGGTTGGACTGCACCACCGGCGCGATGTTGCCCAGCAGCGGCAGCAGATCGGCGCCGGAGGCCTTGCCGCTCTTTCCCTGCAGATCGTCGCGCAGTCGTTGCATTTGCAGCGCCGGGTCGACCACCACCTGGGCCTCGGGAAAAGTCCGCTTGAACAGGCTGGTCATTTCCTGGCGCAGATTGTCGTGCGTTCGCTTGAGCTGCCAAAATTCCCAGAGATTGAATCCGAGGCCGCCGACCAGCCAGATCGCCAGCATGATGGCGGCCGGACGCAACGCCGGCGCCAGTCCGTGCAGCTGGCCCGACGGCGCATACGCGCCCTGCATCAGATTCAGTCCCGGCACCGGTTCGTAATGGCTCGCCCAGAAATCCTGTTTTTGCACCGTGATCGGCAGCTGGAATGCCGCCGCCCAGGCGTTCTGGTCGAAACCGGCGGGCGGATGCATCAGCGTCAAACCCTGCGGCGCATTTTCTTTCTCGCGCGCCTCGCGCCAGGCGGCCAGCACCATGGGCGGCGGCGTGGCGCTGGCGGGACAGGCGAAACCGGAGGCGATCCCGGTGCGCACCCAGATTTCGTCGTCGCGGAACGCGATGGTCCAGTCGCCGGCGACGTGCGGCAGGGCGAGCGGCGCGGGACAGAAGCTGCTCGGTTGCAGGCCGGCGTCGCTCAGGCGCGTGCGCCAGGTTTCAAGGCGCTGGCGCGCGGTGATGCCGACCGCGAGGCCGCCATCGTCGAGGATGCGGTAAGCGAAGTGCAGTTGCTCGGGATCGGCGGTCAGCTGGTCTTCGAGCGCGAAGGGCAAGGCCTGCTGGATTTTCGCGCGCGAGCGAGTCGGCAGCGTCGCGCGGGTTAGCAGCGTGTCCGATGCCGGGGTCCAGGCGTGCACCCGCGTCAGAACGCCGACGCCGGGAATCTGGTTCAGCTCCGTCACCTCTCCATGGGGCGCGTTGCCCGTGTCGCCGCGCAGGCGCCAGTGGATGACGCCGCCGGTCTCCGGCCAACCGCGCGGCAACAGCAACTCCAGGGTATTTCCCTGGTGCGCCCACGCCTGACGCAGCCGCGTCAACAGACCGGACATCGCTTGTGTCCGGCGGCTTGGAATGGTTTCTTGTCTGGCCATCATTATTCCGGTCGTTTGCGCATCATTATATAGTGCCCGATGCCGATGTATCCGGATTTTCCGTACCCTTGGCCGGTACCGGCAGGACCTGGCGGTGCCACAGGATGCGCGAAAAGCCGCCGCTGGTTCCAGCACCGCCGCTGGCCCCGCGGTTGATCAGCGAGACCGTGATGCGCTGATAGCGGCCGAATTGCGTGGCGATGTTGACTTCGAAATAGCTGCTTTGCACGCTATAGGCGGTTGCTGCTGGCAGGGTGACGCCGGGGCCAAGCAACGGCTGGACCTTGGCGGTAAATTCGCTCAGGGACTTATAGGGACGCTGTGCCACAATCTGCTGGACAATCGGGGCCGGCCAGTTGAACACGGCGGCGAGCACCTGCTCGGAAGCGGTGTTCACGTTGATCGGGGCGGCCGACACCGGCAGCACGGTGATATAGGGACGCAATTTCTCCACGATCTCGGGGGTGAAGCCGCGCACCAGGCGCAACTCGTCCATACTGGTAAACGGTTGATTCGCCGCGCGATACGGTACCTTCAGCTGCAGGTAGTCGATATCTTCCGCGCCGTAGGGAAGAGCGTTGCTGTCATCGTCGATCCAGTCAATGACGGCATCAATGAGATTCTGGTCGATGGATAGCGATCCCAGAATATTGCGGAATATGCCGGTACTGGCTTTATACAGCGGGCTTTTTGGATCGAGATTGTTGAGATTGAACTTCGCCTGTGCATCGGTTATCTGCCCCGCCACCTGACCGCCTTCCACCGGCAGCGGCGGCAACGGTTTGGCCCAGTTCTCGCCCAGATCGTCATCAGTGCTGTTGGTGGCATCCTTGTCGAGAATACCAATGGCCCAGTCTTCGGCGCCCTGACGCACGGCGTCGGCCTGGATGCGATCGGACTGGTTCATCGCCTGCCGCAGCCAGATTTGCTGATCCAGGCTCAGGTATGCGGCCGCGGTCGCGGCGATGGCTACTACCAGCATGGCGGTGATCAGCGCCAGCCCTTTTTGGCGCGATGGGACGGGGTGTGAACTCTGTCTTCGGATATGTAGCCCGGATGGAGCGAAGCGCAATCCGGGAATCCCGGATTCCGGCGCGGACGCGCCTACATCCGGGCTACATGCACTATCCCCCTCGCTCGCCGGTGTAATTGCAGCGGCGGTTCTCTCCTTCAGGGAAAGGAGCAGTCTGGGTAGGGTGTGCTGAGCGCAAGCGAAGCACACCAGGTGCATCGTCACGGTGCGCAACGCTTCGTTTTTGCACGCCCTACGTAGATTGAATCGAGGCCACATTTTGCAAAATACCTTTAACCATTGACCAGAAACAGTCGCTTGAACTCGCCGCGTCCCTTGAGCGTCAGCGTGATCTCCACGCCACGCGGCAGGATGTCGTTGACGCCGGCGGCGGGCCAGAAATCCAGCCACACCCCGTTCGGGCCGTAGAAGCGCACGCGGAAATCCTCGACATTGCTCAGCATGGTTTGTTCCTGTGGCTTGGTTTCCGGTCCCTGGTCAAGCACCGGCCACACCAGCCGTTTTAATACGCCGTCATCCATCAGACGGTACGCCACGCGTTGCAGGTCGCTGCGCGCGCCGCTGTCGAAGGTCAGCACGCCGCCGCGCGTGAATTCCACGCTCGGCAAGCCGGTGCTGCGCGTGTCGGTCGGCTCGCCGCGGAAGGCCGGTTGCTTGAATCCGATGGTGTCGCGGATGGTGCGTGTGCGCGCCTCCGACAGATCGTCCTCCATGCGGGAGAAGGCGAGCGACAACCCGCGCCAGAATTCATGCTCCGTATCGAGACGGGCGCGGTCGTCCATGAAACGCGCGAGGCTGCCGTAGGCGATCGCCGACACCAGCGCGAAGATGGCGATCGCCACCAGCAGCTCGAGAAGCGTGAATCCGTGGCTGCGTTTCATGCGCGTGGTCATGGGCTCGGTTATGGCTGGCGCAAATAACCCACCAGCTTGGCCACCGTCTCCTTGCTGTCGGCGGTTTCGCGGATGGTGATTTCGATGCGGCGGATTTTCGGTGCCGGCGTGGTCGACACCTGTTCGCGCCAGTACCACTTGCGCCCGCCCATGTCGGCGTCGCCGTCGGTCGTGTCCACCGACGGCCAGTCCTGGCTCATCTCATGCTGGACCAGGCGGTTCTGCGCCACCCACAGCGCCACCTCGTGCTGGCGCAGCGTCGCGGTGGTGTCGATCGCCTGCGCCATCGCGCGCATCACCGCGGCCAGGGCGATGGCCAGCACCGCGAGCGCCACCAGTACTTCCACCAGGGTGAAGCCGCGCGCCGTTGTTCGCATCAGGCCTTCCCCGGCGCGGCGGCCGGATTCTCCGCCGTGATCTCGCCGGCGAGCGTGCCGCGCACCTCCCAGCGTATGTCGCCGCGGGACAGGGTAATGGTGAACGGCGGCAATTCGCCGGTCGGCAGCAGGATCAGGCGCGGGGTGCCGGACTCCGGCGCGCCTTCGATGTCGACCGAGGCGATGACAATGTCCTGCGGCAGGGCGCGGGCGTGCAAAACTTCATCATCGGTCAGGGGCTTGAATTCGCCCTTGTCGTCGAGCGCGAGGAAATAATAACCCTGTCGCTCGAGCGCGACCGCCAGCACCTTGCCTTGCAGAATTGCTTCCTGTTGCGCCGTTTGCACCAGCAGCGCCAGGCGGTTGGCCTCGTCGCGCACGCCGCTTTCACGGCTGGGTTCGAGATTGACGCTGACGATTCCCAGAACGATGACGATGATCAATACCACGACCACGACTTCGAGCAGCGTGAATCCGCGAGTCGTGCGTCGCG
>JBLMYH010000001.1:0-4865 GCA_050258175.1 Hyphomicrobiaceae bacterium | reverse complement strand
GGGGAGCAGGGGCAAGCGGAGCAGGCCCTATGATCACCGCGGGAGCCCTGGCAGCACAACCCGCCCCCCTCCCGAGCTCGCACCCAAAAAAACAAAAAAGCGCCCGCAGGCGCTTTGGTGCAGAGGCTGCAAAAACGGAATCATTTGAGCTTCTTGATGCCCATCAGGCCGAGCACGTATTTCTCATACAGCGGTTCGGTCGAGCCTTTTTTCATCTTGCGCATGAAGTATTTCTCGAACGCGACCTTGGCCAGATGCACCCACTTGCCTTCCTTGAACCAGTTGACGTTGCGCGGCGGGATCTGCGGCAGCGCGACGAAGGCGGCGCCGGTGTCGCCGAAGTCAGCCAGGCAGATCGCGTTCCAGGTCGCCTTCTCGACCGGCTCGCCGCCGTCGAGCACGGCGCGGATGTTGTGCGCCGTGGCCGTGACCATGGACTCGATCATGTAGCCGGTCTTGGGCGTGCCGGTGGGCACCGGCGTGGCTTCGACCGGCGGAATGGCGACGCACACGCCGACCGAATAGATGTTCTGGAACTTGGGGTTGCGCTGATAGGGATCGATGGTGATGAATCCGCGCGGATTGGTCAGCCCCTCGACGCCGAACACCGCGTCGATGCCCTTGAACGCCGGCAGCATCATGGAATAGGCGAACGGCAGTTCGTGCTCCTTGATCACCTCGCCCTTGTCGTTGTGCTCGGCGACGAACATCTTGCCGGCCTCGACCTTGGTGACCTTGGCGTTGCAGATCCACTTGATGTGGCGGTCGCGCATCGCGGATTCGAGAAGACCTTTGGAATCGCCGACGCCGCCCAGGCCGAGGTGGCCGACATACGGTTCGGCGGTGACGAAGGTCATCGGCACCTTGTCGCGGATCTTGCGCTTCTTCAGGTCGGTATCCATGATCATTGCGAACTCGTAGGCCGGCCCGTAGCAGGAGGCGCCCTGCACCGCGCCCACCACGATGGGACCCGGGTTCCTCACGAAATCGTCCCACGCACGGCCCGAGTTCACCGCGTGTTCGACGGTACAGACCGACTGGGTATGCCCTTCCGGTCCCAGCCCCGGCACTTCATCGAACGCCAGCTTGGGCCCGGTCGCGATGATCAGGAAGTCATAGTCGACGATCCTGCCGTCGGTCAACTCGATCTGGTTCTTCTCGGGGTGCACGCGCGCCGCGCCGACGCCGATGAAGTCGATGTTCTTCTTGTTCAGGTACGGGCCGGCCTCAAGCGTGATGTCGTCGCGCTTGCGCCAGTTGACCGCCACCCAGGGGTTGGACGGGGTGAACTGGAAATACGAATTGTTGGAAATGACGGTGACCTTGTCCTCGGCCCTTGCCGATTCGCGCATTTCATACGCCATGGTCATGCCGCCGATACCCGCGCCCAGAACTACGATGTGTGCCATGCTGTCCTCCTTGGTTGATATTGCCGACGACCACAGCAACAGGCATGCCATCGCGAAAACCGCAGACTCATGCGGGTTAACGGGGAGATCGACGATTGACATGACGGTTTTGTCATGGCAATTTTCAGGCCTGTCATGACAAGGGCGTCAGCCATGGATATCCAGCTGCAAAGCCTGATCGATACGCACGAACAGCCGTTCGTTGTAATCGACCGCGCCTACCGCATCGTCGCCGCCAACCAGCGCTATTGCAACGCCTACGGGATGACGCCGGAAGCCATTGTCGGCCAGCGCTGTCATGCGGTCTCGCACCATTCGCAGCGCCCCTGCCACGAAAACGGCGAACATTGTCCGCACCAGGCGCTGTTCGCGCAGGGCGAGGCGGTCGAGGTGCTGCACACCCATTTCCACGCCGACGACCAGCCCGAGCGAACCCGCATCCGCGGGCACCGGCTGCACGGTGCGAACGGCGAGCTGTATCTGGGCGAGCAGCTGTTTCCCCTGGAAGCCCAGGCCGGCAGCGAGTGCGACGCGATGCAGATGGTGGGGCAGTCGGCCGCATTTCTCGCCTGCGTCGACAATCTTGCGCGCGTGGCCGAAAGCGAGGCGTCGATTTTGCTGTACGGCGAAAGCGGCGTCGGCAAGGAACTCGCCGCACGCTTCATCCATGCGCGCTCGGGCCGCGCCGGTGCTGCGTTCATCGTCATCAATTGCGCGGCAGTGCCGGAAAGCCTGTTCGAGAGCGAACTCTTCGGCCATGAGCGCGGCGCCTTCTCCGGCAGCAGCGGACAGAAGAAAGGCCTGTTCGAACTCGCCGACGGCGGCACCCTGTTCCTCGACGAGGTCGGCGAAATCCCGCTCGGCCTGCAGGCCAAACTGCTGCGCGTACTGGAGACCGGGGAATTCCGGCGCGTGGGTGGCACCCAGACGTTGACCGCCGATGTGCGCGTGGTTTCCGCCACCAACCGGAAGCTACTCGACGAGGTCGACGCGAAGCGTTTCCGGCTCGACCTGTATTACCGCCTTGCCGGCATCGACGTCATGCTGCCGCCACTGCGCGACCGCGCTGCCGACCTCCCGGCGCTGGCGGCGTTTCTGCTGAAGCGGCTGACTGGCGGACAAACGACGTGCCGACTCGATGCCGACGCGCTGGCGGCGCTGCAGGCGCACGACTTTCCGGGCAACGTACGGGAATTGCGCAACCTGCTGCAGCAGGCGGTGTTGAACTGCCGCGATGGCGTGATCCGCGCCACGGATCTGCGCCTGCCGGCGACGGCCGTGGCAGCCAAGCTGGAGACGCCCCAGCCGCTGCAGCAACTGGAGCAGCAGCACATCCAGGGGCTGCTCGACACGCACCAGGGACACCGCGCGCGCGTCGCCGCCGCGCTCGGCATCACCGAGCGCACCCTGTACCGCAAGCTCAAGCGCTACGGCCTGGCTGGCTATTCGGCCAGGGTGGCGAAGCGCGCCTGAGCCAGCTCGGCCGCACGCACCACGGCACGCGCCTTGTTCAGGGTTTCCATCCACTCGTTGTCGGGCACCGAGTCGGCCACGATACCGGCGCCGGCTTGCGCATACAGCACGCCGTCCTTGACCACCGCAGTACGGATCGCGATGGCCAGATCCATGTCGCCGTTGAAACCAAGATAACCCACCGCGCCGGCGTAAATGCCACGCTTGCTCGGTTCGAGCTCGTCGATGATTTCCATCGCCCGCACCTTGGGTGCGCCCGAAACGGTGCCGGCGGGGAAGCTGGCGCGCAGCACGTCGAGCGCGGACAGGCCGGGCTTCAGTTTGCCTTCGACGTTGGAAACGATGTGCATGACATGCGAGTAGCGCTCGATCTGCATGTTCTCGGTGACCTTGACGCTGCCGGTAACGGCAACGCGCCCGGTGTCGTTGCGGCCGAGGTCGAGCAACTGCAGATGCTCGGCGCATTCCTTGGGGTCGGCCAGCAGCTCCTCGGCCAGGCGCTGGTCATCCTCGCGCGTCAGCCCGCGCGGACGGGTGCCGGCGATGGGGCGCAGGGTGACCAGGTCGCTCTCGAGCCGCACCAGGATCTCCGGTGACGAACCGACGACGTGGAAGCCGCCGAGATCGTAAAAGAACATGTAAGGCGAGGGGTTGAGGCTGCGCAGCGCGCGATACAGCGACAGAGGCGAGGCAGCGAACGGCCGCGTCATGCGCTGGGACAGGACCACCTGCATGACGTCGCCCGCAGCAATATAGTCCTTGGCCTTCTGCACCGCCGCCTTGAACGCTGTCTCGCCGAATTCCGAACTTGGCTCGGTGGCCTCGACTGGCGGTTCGGCTGGCAACGTCACCGGCGCGCGCAGCTTTTCCGCCAGTTCGGCGAGACGCAAATGGCCCTGCGCGTAGGCATCCGCCAGCATCGGATCGGCGTGGGTGACGAGATAGAGCTTGCCAGCGAGGTTGTCGAACACCGCCAGTTCCTCGGTCAGCATCAGCAGGATGTCCGGCGTGTGCAAGCTGTCGTCCTTGCGCGTGGCCGACAGCCGCTTCTCGATGTAGCGGATGGTGTCGTAGCCGAAGTAGCCGGCCAGCCCGCCGGTGAAGCGCGGCAGCCCGGCCACCGGCGCGGCCCTGAAGCGCGCCTGGAAATCGGCGATGAAGGCCAGCGGATCAGGCAGCGTGTGCTCCTCGATCACCTGGCCGTCGGTTTCCACCGTCAGCAGATGGGCGCGAACCCGTAGCACCGTGCGCGCCGGCAGCCCGATGAACGAGTAGCGCCCGAAGCGCTCGCCGCCCACCACCGATTCGAGCAGATAGGCATAGGGTGCGTTGGCGAGCTTGAGGTACACCGAGAGCGGCGTTTCCAGATCGCCGGGCAGCTCGCGCACCAGGGGGATGCGGTTGTAGCCCTGGCGTGCGAGGTCGAAGAAGTCCTGTTCAGTCATGGTGAGTCCGTGAAAAGAAAGTGAATGGCAAAAGGTGAAACGTGCGGGGAGCGTTCCACTTTCACCATCGCCGGTCGCTCACGGCTTTCTCCATGATCAGGCGGCCTTCGTCACCATCTTCGCCGCGTCGGCAAGGCTCGGCACCACGGCGTCGAGATCGAGTTCGGCGACTGGACGCCCGCGGTTGTAGCCGTAGGGCACGCAGAACACCGGGCAGCCGGCGGCGCGCGCGGCCTGGGTGTCGTTGAGGGAATCGCCGATCAGCAGCAGTTCGGCCGGCTTCACCTTGAAGATCTCGCAGGCGTGCAGCAACGGCAGCGGGTCGGGCTTGCGCTTGGGCAACGTGTCGCCGGACAGGATCAGCTCGAAGTAGTCGAACAGGCCCGTATCCTTCAGCAGCGGATGCGTGAACACGGCGGCCTTGTTGGTGATGCAGGCGACGTGCAGGCCCATCGCCTTGAACGCCTCCAAGCCCTCGACCACGCCGGGAAAGGGGCGTGAATACAGCGACACGTTGGCGCTGTAATGCTTGTTGTAC